>JAQBEG010000181.1:0-2814 GCA_032123985.1 Deltaproteobacteria bacterium | reverse complement strand
CCGCCTTGACAGGCGACCAACGAGAAGTGCTCTCTTTGTGTCGTTGAGCCGGATACCCGTCTCACGAAGAATGAACGCGCGGTAATTCTCGAATTCCGAGTCGATCATCGCATTCTCGACGCCACGGGCAAAGCTTTCGACGACATCGACGGTCACTGTCGCACCTCGAGCAGAGTGGTTGGATCGAGGATCGCGATTTCGCCCGACACCCCAACGGTCCAGGGGCGATCAGGATCCGGTAACAGTGTGGACGGGTCGATCGACTCGGTCGATTCGACACCATCCACGGTGATAGCCAGGTCTCGCTCGCCGGCTGCAATGACGAGCGTCGCGTTACGTCCCATCGGTTCGTCACCTGACAAGATTCGAAAATCGACGACCGGCACCAGCGTTCCGCGATGATCCATCAGACCGGTCATCCAAACGGGAAGCTCGGGGAGAGGGATGACGATCGTGGTATCGAGAATCTCGCGCACGCGGGAAATTTCGATCCCCCACTTCGCTTCGCCGCTTCGAAAGACTAGAACATCCATTGCCATTCTCCTTAGAAGGACTCAACGTCGGCTGACACGTTCGCGGAAAAATCGAGTGGCATGTTAGGCAGCTCGACCTTCGGTACGAACGCCGCCCTGCCCTCGGGCATCACAATCGCCTTGTCGATTTGCGGCTTGGACGCGGTGCCTTTCGAGCCGGTGTGGCTCAGGAAGTAGCTCATCAGATCCTGCAGATCCAGGGCCTGAGACGAAAGCTGCTCGGCGGTGCTGGCGAGCTCTTCTGCTGCTGCGGAGTTTCGCTGGGTGACCTCGCTGACGAGTGACATCGCTCGGTTCATCTGTCCGACGCCGGTTGCCTGTTCGGCCGAGGTCGCGGCGACCTCCTGAACCAGCTCCGAGGTCTGGGTGATCGAGGGAAGCAGTTCCGAAAGGAGAGTGCCGGACTTCTCGGCAACGTCGACGCTTGTCGAGGCGAGGGTACTGATCTCACGGGCAGAAACCTGACTTCGCTCCGCGAGTCTGCGGACTTCGCTCGCGACTACTGCGAAACCGCGTCCGTGCTCGCCAGCGCGCGCGGCTTCGATTGCGGCGTTGAGCGCGAGAAGGTTGGTCTGATAGGCGATCTCCTCGATGATGGCGATCTTGCTTGCGATTTCCTTCATGGCGCCAACCGTCTGCGTGACCGATGCGCTGGCGGTTTCGGTGTCGCGCTCGCTGGACGAAGCCATCGTTTCCATCTGACGGCTGTTGTCGGCGTTCTGCGAGATCGATGCAGCCATCTCTTCGAGGCTTGCCGAAGTTTCTTCGACGCTTGCAGCCTGCTCGCTCGTACCCTGTGAAAGAGCCTGAGAGGTCTGGGCCAGCTGCGCGGCGGCGGAGGCGAGACCCTCCGCGTTTTCGACGACCTTGTAGATCCGGCCCGAGATTCCGCGGGTGATGAAAACCGCAAGGGCGACACCGAGTGCAAGGGCAATGAGAACGATTGTCGCGACCACGTTGATCGTACTCTCCTCGACGTGACGAATCTCAGCGTCTGCCGCGGCCAGCCTGGCCTGCTTCGCAAGTGAGAATTCTTCGGCGTTGGTCTCGAGCACGCGAATCTGGTCTTTGTACTCGTCGATCGCTTCGTTCGCGTCCTGGGTCGTTGTGATCAGGCCCGCCTCGATCCCCGCCTTCACGACGTTGAATCCCGTCGTGTAACCTTCGAGCTTTTCGAGCATCTCAGCAATCACCTCGAAATCCTCCTGATCGACAGCAACCACCTTGGCTGCGGTCAGGTCCGCGACGAGGACGTCACGCTCCTCGTTCCACTTGACGAGATAGGACGCCCTCTTTTCGGTGTCGGCAATGTTGATGAAGTAGTTCTTTTCGTAACGACGAAGCAAGAGCGTGTCCGCACGGACACTATCTGCCGTGGCCACCAGACGCGCATCCACAGCAAGGGTGTGACTAACTACCTCGCTGATACTTCCGAGTCCTCTGTATCCCATGAAGGTTACGGCGACGATGAGAGTCAAGAGTGCTCCGAACCCGAGGCCAAGTCGCCTTCCAATAGACATTTCCCACTTCATTTTCATTACCTCTCTCAAAGATTTGTGATTCGAGTTCTAGTTCGTTTCATCAGAGACGACGGCACTGACTTCCATCAACTCATCGGCGGACAGAAACCGATCGACGGCGAGAATGATCGTCAGGCCATGGGGTGATCGGAGGAGACCCTCCAGGTATTCGAGCTTGACTTGAGAGCCGAACGCGGGCGCCAGCTCGAGTCCATTTTCCGCATTGGCAACGTCGCGAACCGCGTCCACGAGAAGCCCCACCTGGAGTGAGTCGTTGTTGTGTCGTGCCGAGACGATCACGATGCAGCTTCGCTTTGTGATGCTCGACCTGACTCCACCGAATTTGATGTTCAGATCGACGACCGGCACGATCGTGCCCGAGTGATTGAACACGCCGTGGAGCATCGGCGAGCTGCCGGGCACACGGTTGGTCTCGCGGTATTCGAGGATCTCGAAGACATCCTGAATCGGGAGTCCATAGTGTGAGTCGCCGAGGTCGAATGTGAGGAAACTGCTATCTGTTGTAATCGTGGTGTGTTCTGCTGCTAGTGACATCAGGCCACCTCCTGGAGATGGTGTTGAAGGAGTCGCGGAACGTCGAGAACGAACGCGACCGAACCGTCGCCGAGCACTGTTGCGCCGGCTATGCCCTCGTGACGCTTCATTGCGGCGCTGAGGGGTTTCAAGACTGCCTGGACTCGTCCGAGCAGGTTGTCGAGAACGAGGCCTACCTGCTGCTCGCCGTGGCGAACCATGACGAG
>JAQBEG010000180.1:0-11372 GCA_032123985.1 Deltaproteobacteria bacterium | reverse complement strand
CGGGAGAGATGTCCAGTCCGTCCTGGTACTCGAGGGTATAGCGACGATGTTCGGCCTGATTGTTCTTGCGGACGTACCCAAATGTGGATTCGAACAGGGAAATGTCGGGCATCTTCGCAGTGAGTTCTTCAAGACCTTCGTCGGTCAGAAAGCCCTGTGGGTTGATCCACGGAAAGGGACTCACCGCGCGAAATGCTGCGGTGTCGATGCCTTTCAGGGTGTCGATATCGATGTACTTCAAGATAGAATCCTGCCAATCCCAGATCGGCCAGGCCGGGTCGATCCGGACTCACTCAATCTAGCAAGCGCCGAACGCCTCGGCCGAAGAAGAAACATCGCTTCCCAGATGGAACTCCAACCAGCGACACGGCGTTCAATAGCTGCCTACGCCGCCACTTGAGCGGCCGAAAAAAACGGCTCGGGCGACTGGAGTCTAGATCCTGGCATCCCGTTCGCAACGCTTTTGCCAATGGAGATTCCTCTGCCGTGTGGGAGCTCGAAGTGGGCGTAGTGTGGCATCTCCTGGTATGGGCGGAGATCAACCAGTGTGATGCGGGCGGTCCCGCGCCGCCGGCGGTGCGAGTCTACGGTCTGTAATGGAGATGTAAACGCATGAAGAAGGCATTCCTCTTGATGGCGGCCGCGATCGCAATCCTTGTCGCCAGCCTCGCGATCATCTTCTTCGTTCTGCCGAGGCCAACCGACACGACGGAAGCCCGAGTCTTCGAGGGCGACGCTTCACAGGTCGACTACTGCGACCTACCCGTGCTCGACGGGAGCGGCAAGAACGCCGACAAGATCGGGAAGGCATTCACGCCCGACTGCGGCTGGACCCGCTTCCCCATGCCCGTGCTGGCGGAGTGCACGGAGCCCTTAGCACCCGATGCCGTCGACATGCGCGGCTTGTGGCTCGCCCACACCGGGCGAGTCGGACATCTCGAACGCATCGAACAGTGTGGCGACCGCACGATCGTCACTTCGTCGGGTATCATCCACGACTTTCGCACGGATGGCACCCTGGCCAACGGCTCTCGCGACATCGAACCCCCGCGTTGCATCAACACATTCGTCTCGATCGACTACCACGACGGGGTCATGGAGTTCCACCCGTTCGGGCTGCCGTACACCGTCGTGAAGCGTTGGATCGAGGGGGACGAGTTGGTATGGACCTACCCCGGAATCGAAGGTGAAGTCCGGATGAAGCGAATTTGCAATCTGCCGGCCGATGCAGTTAATCGCAGCGCCGCCGGGTAATTCTCGAAAACTCTGCCGCGCGGGCTGGCGTGAGGCACGTTCACATCGAAGCAGAGATCGTTGACGTACCCTTCCATCGTCGATGATCTCATGGCACTATATGTGTCAATAGGATGCGTCTATCGGATGTGTCTATCGGATGTGTCAATCTGCGCGAGACGCGACCCGACTGATGTCACAACCCAGGGTGATCCACGCCGAGTCGTCCTCGGATCCAGGCACGATGCGATGGCCGTATGCTGGCATTGCCCATCGCAGCGGCGAAGAACGACTAGAGCAGATTTTTCAGGAACACATGAGGAGACTCGACCGTGAGCAGCAATTCAGAAACTCAAATCCATCCCAACGAATTCAGCGATGAGCAGATGCGCGACGTTTTGCGGCGTCAGCGTGCAGCCCAACTCGCGGACGGCCCTCCAAGCGCGGAACTGAGGATCGACCGCCTCGACCGGGCGATCGGATCGGTGGTCGACCACACGGACGAAATCATCGAAGCCCTGATGAGTGATTTTGGTCATCGAAGTCGAGAAGAGAGCCTGATGAGCAACGTCTCAGGTTCAATCGAGCCGCTGAAATTTGCCAAGAAAAACCTGCGCCGCTGGATGCGATCGGACAAGCGCAAGCCAATGTTCATACTGAGACTGCTGGGAGCCAAGACCGAGATCCGGTACCAGCCCCTCGGAGTGGTCGGCATAATCAGTCCCTGGAATTTTCCCTTCAACCTCACGTTCGGCCCGCTGGCTGGCGTCCTGGCCGCGGGCAATCGCGCAATGATCAAGCCCTCGGAGTTTACGCCGGCCTGTTCTGCATTGATGAAGCGCATGTTCTCTTCTGTCTTCGACGAGACCGAGGTCGCGGTCTTCACGGGCGGCCCCGACGTCGGGCAGGCCTTTGGAGGATTGCCTCTCGACCACCTGATATTCACTGGCGCCACGAACGTTGGACGTCATGTGATGCGCGCCGCGGCAGAGAATCTCGTCCCGGTGACACTCGAACTCGGAGGCAAGAGTCCCGTAATCGTAGGGCGGAGCGCCAATCTGAAGGACGCCGCACAGAAGATCATGGCGGGCAAGATGATGAACGCTGGGCAGATTTGCCTCGCCCCCGACTACGTGTTCGTTGCAAAAGATCAGCGAGTTCCCTTCGTCGAGGCCCTGAAGGAATCCGTCAAAGAGATGTTCGGCAGCCTGGCTGACAACCCGGACTACACGTCCATCATCAACCAGCGCCACCGCGATCGACTCGCGGGCTATCTGGCCGAGGCTCGGGCCCAGGGGGCCGACGTCGTCGAAATCAATCCAGCGGGAGAGATTTTCTCCTCCGAGCATCATTGCAAGATGGCGCCGGCTCTCGTGCTCGAGCCAGACGACAAAATGGCGGTCATGACGGAGGAGATTTTCGGTCCGATCCTACCGATCAAGAGCTATGACCAGATCGACGAGGTCATCGACTATGTCAATGATCGCGATCGTCCGTTGGGACTCTACTATTTTGGCAGCGATAACGCGGAAATGGAGAGAGTGCTGTCCCGAACCACTTCTGGAGGCGTGACGATCAACGATGTGATCATGCATGTCGGGATGGAAGATCTGCCCTTCGGCGGGGTGGGGCCTAGCGGCATGGGGAACTATCACGGCCGCGATGGATTCAAGACTTTCTCTCACGCCAGGGCAGTCATGAAGCAATCCAGGATCAACGTCGGCGCTCTCATGCGGCCGCCCTACGGCAAAAGGATCGGCAACATGGTGAAGAGTCAAATCAAGCGCTGAGCAGCGACTCGCATGCGCGCAAAGGCGACGTCTGCTCGTGGCCGGAAGCTCGTGGCAGCCTTTTCTCAGGTCTCATTTATCCCAACAATCTTTGGAGCCCCTCATGAAAATTGGACTCATCCCTGTCAACGTCGGCGTCCCGAACGCCCAATCCATGATTGGCATGGCCCAACTCGCCGAGAGTCTCGGATTCGAATCCGTTTGGACCTTCGAACACGCGATCGTTCCCAATGACTACGAATCAAAATATCCATACAGCCCAACAGGCAAGATGGGCGCCGCTCCCGACACTAATTTCGTCGATCCGCTCATCGCACTGACCGCGATTGCTGCACAGACCAAGACGATTCGACTCGGAACGGGCGTGAATATTCTCTCGCAGGCCAATCCGCTCTACCTCGCTAAACAAGCCGCGAGTCTCGACTTCGTTTCGAATGGCCGCTTCGAACTCGGTGTGGGTATCGGGTGGCTGCGCGAAGAGTTTCAGGCCGCCGGTACGCCATTCGAACGTCGTGGTGAAAGGTTCGATGACTACGTTCAGGCCATGCGCAAGATCTGGTCTGGCGAGACCGTTGAGCACAAGAGCGATTTCCTCGACTGGACGGGCTTCAAGAGTTACCCGGTGCCGATCCAGAAGCCGTTCCCGGTCGTCATTGGCGGCACCAAGGGCAAGGCCTTCGAGCGGACTGCCCGATACGGCAACGGCTGGTTTGCCCCAACCGCAAGCACCGAAGATCTCGCTCCGATGCTCGGACAGCTAGACAAGGCCTGTACCGAGGTTGGCCGTGATCGTGCCGAGATCGAAGTCTCAGCAATGTGGTTTCCGAACGCAGAAGATCTGAGTGACGTCGAGAAATATGCGGAGATGGGCGTGGGGCGCTTGATCGTCCCGGTTCCGGCACTCGGAAAAGGAAACCCCGTCGACAACTTGAAGGCGTTCAGCGAAAAGGTCATCTCCAAACTGGGGTGACGTATCGTGCTTTGAGATGATTTGAACATACTGGCACATGAAATGCCAAATGAAATGCTCCCGCCCACTTCCGGAAGCACGAAGGAACGAAATCCATGGGACTGATTCTGTCCGAAGACCAACTGATCCTGCGCGATATGGCGAAGAGCTTCTGCGACGAGAAGTCTCCCGTCGAGCGCATGCGCGCGCTGCGCGACACGCGAGACGAAACCGGCTTCTCGCGCGAACTCTGGAAGGAAATGGCAGAGCTCGGCTGGATCGGCATCCTGTTCCCGGAAGCCGTCGGTGGCGCTGAAATGGGCTACGGCGAACTCGGCGTTGTGCTCGCAGAGTGTGGACGGGTGCTGGCACCCGAACCCTTTATTTCGACGGTGCTGCTTGGCGGAAATGCCATCCTGCTCGGGGGTAGCGAACCCTTGCAGAAGGAGCTGCTGCCGGACGTGTGCAGCGGGGAGCGCATTCTCTCTCTGGCGTTCCAGGAACATGGACGTTTCGCTCCCTACGCGACCCGAACGAGCGCCACACGCGATGGCGACGGCTTCCAGATTCGCGGAGAGAAGCAGTTCGTGCTCGACGGCCACGTGGCCGATCAGATCGTCACCTTGGCGCGCACCGCGGGCAGCGCCGGCGATCGAGATGGACTGACTCTCTTCGTAGTCGACGCGAAGGCGGCGGGCGTTTCAATCCAGCGCACCGAAATGATCGACGGCCGCAATGCCGCCCGCATCACCTTCGATGCCGCCACGGTCGACACCGCACGCGTGCTCGGCGAGATCGACGCTGGAGCCGACCTCCTCGACGCGGTCTTCGACCGAGCGACGATTGGACTGTGTGCGGAGATGCTCGGTAGCTTCGAAGAAGCCTTCGAACGCACTCTCGAATACCTGAAAACCCGAGAGCAGTTCGGAGTCAAGATCGGAACGTTCCAGGGTCTCCGTCACCGCGCCGCCCAAATGTTCGGCGAACTCGAATTCGCGCGCTCGGTCGTGTATGACGCGCAGAGTGCGATCGACGATGACCGCGATGATATCGCTGCGTGCGCGAGTGGCGCAAAGGCGCGTTGTTCGGATGTCGCCAATCTGATCGGCGGCGAAGCGGTCCAGATGCACGGCGGCATCGGGATGACCGACGAAGAAGAGATCGGCCTCTTCTTCAAGCGCCTCAAGGCGGCCGAGCTGACCCTCGGCGACGCCATCTATCACCGAAACCGATACGCCAGCCTGCGCGGCTATTAGGAGACGACCCCGTGGCATCCATCGAAGAATTCAAACAGGAAGTCCGTAGCTGGATCGAAGACACCCTTCCGGCAGAGCTGCGCGTAGGCAACCGAAAAGACCTGCCCAAGGAAAGCCTCGGCAAATGGATCCAGGCGCTGGCAGGACGCGGATGGATCACGCCGCAGTGGCCCACCGAATACGCTGGCGGTGGACTCGACCGCAAGCACGCCGCGGTTTTGATGAGCGAGCTCAAGGCCGTACGCGCACCGATCATCGGATCGTTCGGAACCAGCATGTTGGGGCCGACGCTCCTCGAATTCGGCACTGAAGAACAGAAGCAGGAATTTCTGCCGCCGATCTCGCGACACGAAATCAAGTGGTGCCAGGGCTATAGCGAACCGGGGGCCGGCTCGGATCTCGCGAGCCTGCAGACGCGGGCCGTCAAGGAAGGCGACGAATACGTGATCACGGGTCAGAAGATCTGGACCACGGGCGCGGACAAAGCCGACTGGATCTTCTGTCTCGTGCGCACCGACCCCGATGCGGCCAAGCATGACGGCATCAGCTTCATCCTCTTTCCGATGCACCAGCCTGGCGTCGAGGTTTCGCCGCTCAGGCTGATCGACGGCAGTGCCGACTTCTCGCAGGTGTTCTTCGACGGCGCGAGGGCGAAGGCCAAGAACGTGGTCGGCCCGGTGAACGGCGGGTGGACGGTCGCGAAGCGACTGCTCCAACACGAGCGAAGTACCGACGGTGGCAGCGAAGGCGGACTCAGTGGCGCCCAGAAGGAGACTCTGGTCGATGTCGTGAAGCGTGAAGTGGGCCTCGAGAACGGCGTGCTCGCAGATCCAGCGATCCGACAGCGACTGGCCGCGCAAGAACTCGAAGCGCGGGCGTTGAGCCTGACCATGAGGCGCGCAGGTGAGGAAGCCCGTGCGGGCCAGACCGTGCGTGACATCGGCTCCCTCGGCAAATACCGCTGGGCGAACATGGTGAAGAGCGAACAGGACATCGCAATGCTGGCCCTCGGTACGCAGGGGTTGGGATGGGACGGTCCCGGTTTCGAAGACACCCAGCTCGAGCGCACACGCGCGTGGCTGACGACGCGAGCGGACTCGATCTGGGGCGGCACCAACGAAGTACAGCTCAACGTGATCGCGAAGCGAGTGCTGCAGATTCCGGAATAGGCGCGGTCGTCGTGGGTCTGAAGGGCGAGGCGATGGCTCGCTTTGGCGCCTCGATGATGGAGATCATGGGGCGGCGGCTGCTCCTGCCAATCCCAACCGTCGCTGCCGTTAACGGTCATGCATTCGCCGGCTGCGCCTTGTAACGGATCGGCGTTAAGCGGCGTTGAATAGCGCCGCCGAGGCCGTCGCCAGACTTTACCGCGTTCGATTCAACGAGCTATGTCACGACAGTCTTCATCGTCTTGTTTGGCGGACAGACCTCGTGATTGCGTCTTGACGGCCAACGACAGCCCCCATGTCGGAGGCCTTTCGGCACCACAGACCGAGTGCACCGAGTCCTACGCCAAGAAGAACCGCGACCGAAGGCTCCGGAACGATCGTGAAGCCAGTTCCCACGAGCGAGCCCGGAAAATCGACGCGTACGCCCACACCGTCACCGACTGCAAGCGCCGAAAGCGAGAGAAAGAAAATGTCCGTAACCGCTCCTGCCGGTACTAATTGCTGGATGCGTGCTATGCCTGGGAACGGGCTCGCGAGTGTCACGTCGAAGTTGGCGCCCGGAAGAGTTCCTCCGCCCCCGAAGAATGTGCCGCCGAAAACGACGGGACTTAGCGTCAGATCGGACGCATCTGCAAGCACTGAGACTTGAAAGAGTAGGGTTGGGTCGTTCGCACCAATTGTTCCAAACTGGACGACGGCCCCCGATGGCAGTCCTGTCACGACCCCGATGAGCTGAAGCTGGCCGGATACTAGATCGACTGGATTTGGCGTGATTGTCAGTGAGGAAGCTTCGCGAGCCTGCGCCACCGCTGCCACTAGCAACGCCAGGACACAGAGATGCCATCGTGCCGTCACATCAAATTCCTTTAACTTCCTTTCCGCCGCCCAACGGATATGGCGCTCAGCTGCGTGGCACAGGCCGCCGACGGTCGCTGAAGCACCCAAGGTTGAATGCCAGACTCTATCAAAGACCGATTGGAACGCGCCGTGCCACGTCAGCTGCAGCGCCTTGATTCTCTTCCTGGCCCCCTCCTCGACCTACTTCACTCGAAGTAGGCTGGTTGGACGCAAACACCAACCTCCAAGGAGAGAGCCATGCGATTCTACACCAACACCCATAACTACTACTGCGGCATCGATCTGCACGCCAAGACCATGTACCTCTGCATCTTCGATCGAGAAGGCAAGATCCTGACTATTATTGGACTGCCCAGTATAACACCGCTTCGCAGTCTAACTACGCTGCATAACGCTGGAAGTCAGCGCTCCGGTCGATTGGATTCTCGAATGTGTCCAAGGGGTTGCGAGCTCTGATCCTGTGCGGCCGACGAAATCAGACTGCAGATCGCAGCGGTATAACTCCGTCGAAGGCTCTTGGGCGCGTGGGCCCGCTCCGACTTTTTCTGGCCGCTTTGATCGATCATGCTCTTTCTCGCGCTGATGCTGGGCATCGGTTCTTCCGCGCTTCGCTGGCGGGCACCGCGGTGCGACCGGAGACGACCAGCATTGCGCGAGGATCGTGCCTCTGCGGCAGACGTTGAAGCTCGTGTCGACGGCATCGAGCGTGTGCGAGCCTAGTGGTTGCTGCGTTCTTGCGTAGCCGCATCGAGCAGCGGAGTGGGTCGTTTATCGCGCAGGCCACGAAATCCATTGCGCGTTGCGGTCGCGATCCGGTCGATCAGAACGTAGGCTGCCGGAACGATGAACAGTGTCAGAAGTGTCGAGAAGAGCATGCCACCGACGACGGCGATTCCGAGCGCGGCGCGAGACTCGCCTCCGGCACCGAGCCCCAACGCAATCGGCAGGATGCCGACGATCGTGGAAATGGCGGTCATCAGGATCGGTCGCAGACGCGTGCGTGCCGCCTCGAGTGCAGCATCACCAAGGCTCGCGCCGCGTTCACGGAGTTGATTCGCGAACTCGACGATCAGAATCGAGTTTTTGGTGACCAGTCCGACCAGCATGACCAAACCGATCTGACTGAAAAGGTTGAGCGTGTGTCCGGTGAGAATCAACGCGACCAGCGCTCCGGTGAATGAAAGTGCGACTGCAACCAGGATCGTAATCGGGTGAAGGAAGCTCTCGAACTGCGCCGCAAGGACAAGGAAGATGATCAGCAAGGCGAGCCCGTAGGCGAACACGATCGAGCTGCTCGATTCGAAGAAATCCTCGGACTCGCCCGAAAACGTGAAGCTGTATCCGTGTCCCTTGGGCATGACATCCTCGGCGAGTGCCACGACGCGGTCGAGCACGACGCCCAGGGCGTGGCCTTCGCTCACGCTGCCGGTGACCGTTGCCGAGCGTTGGCGATCGAAATGGGGCAACGCGCGCGGCGCGGTCGATTCGTGCAGGTTGATGAATGAGACCAGGGGGACCAATTGGTTGTTGGTTCCGTGAGCATAGAGCCCAAGCAGTGAGCGCGGAGAGGCGCGCGCCGGCTGATCCAATTGAACGATCACGTCATAGGTTTCGCCGTCTCGTTTGAATGTCGTCACGTCCAGCCCGCCTAGCAGGATCTGTAGCGTCGTCGCGGCGTCGCGCGCGGACACGCCGAGGTCGGTCGCACGATCACGGTCGATGCGCACCTCTAGCTGAGGCTTGTTCATCAGCAAATCGGTCTGCAGGTTGATCAGACCCGGGATCTCGGCGCCGCGGGCGACGATCTCTTCAGCGTAGGCTGCGAGCGCCTGCGCGTCGGGTCCCTGCAGAACCACGGAGACGGGACTACTGCGCAGGCTCTGCCCGAGGGGCGAGGGGTTCAGTGGAAAGGCGGTGATTCCCGGTATGTCCCAGAGGCGCTTACGCAAGTCTTCGGCGACATCTTGTTGGCCGCGCTCGCGATCTTCCTCCGGTGTCAAGGTGGTGAAGAAGGCGCCCTCGTTGACGAGTCCAGGTGTGCCTATACCCAGAGCCACTACGGAAAAGGCTTTGATTATCTCGGGCATGTCGAGGATCACATCCTCGGCCATCTTCTGGAAGTGCGCGGTGTAGCTGATCGTGCTGCCTTCCGGCGCACGAGTAAAGATCAGGATGTTGCCACGGTCGGAGTAGGGTACGAATTCCTGCGGGACGAACTGGATCAAGACGAGTCCGACAGCAACCCAGACCGCGCCGAGAGCCGTGGTTCGACCATATCTCCTGACGGCCGGTGTGAGCAGTCGATCGTAGCCTCTCGCCAGGGATTGGAATCCGCGTTCGAGCGCCGCTTTGACTCCTTTCTCTTCCCGGCTCCTTCGGAGCACGCGTGCGCAAAGGCTGGGCGAAAGCGTTAGTGCGACGAAGCCGGAGATCGCAACGGCCGTCGCAACCGTGACGCCGAACTCACGGAAGAGTCGCCCTGTCTTGTCTGTGAGGAACGCCAAAGGAAGGAACACGGCGACCACGGATACGGTCGCAGTCACGACGGCGAATGAGATCTCGTCCATCCCCCGACGCGCTGCTTCCATTGGCTCGAGCCCCTCTTCGAGCCGACGTGTGATATTTTCGAGAACGACGATCGCATCGTCGACGACCAGGCCGATCGCAAGTGTGAGTCCCATCAGCGTGAGAGTGTTGATCGAGAAATCCAGGACATAGAGAACACCGAAAGTGCCGATGATCGAAATGGGAATCGAGACCGCAGGAATCAGGGTCGCTCGTGCACTGCGTAGAAACAGGTAGATGACGAAGAGTACGAGCACGACGGCCTGGAAGATCGTATCTCGCACGTCCTTGACGGAACGTGCGACGAAGATCGAGGAATCGTAGGCGGTCGTCATCGTCACGCCGCTCGGCAGCTCGTCGGCCAGTTGGACCATCTCCGCTTTCACGGCATCTGCGACCGAGAGCGTGTTGGCCTTGCTCTGTTTGACGATTCCGAGCGCGACCGCGGGCACCCGGTTGAATCGCACGAGCTTCCGGTCGTCTTCCGGACCGATCTCGACACGCGCGACGTCTCGCAGGCGAATCGGGGAGCCGGCGATCTCGGTAATGATCAGGTTGGCGTATTGCTCGGGCTCTACGAGCTCACCCAGCGTTCGAACGGTGAATTCACGATCATTGCCCTCGACGCGACCAGAAGGCAGGTCGACGTTTTCGCGTGAGAGCGCTGTGGCCACGTCAGAGACTGTGAGTGAGTGCGCGGTCAAGCGACGATTGTCGATCCAGACACGAACCGAAAGACGTCGCTCACCTGCGAGTATGACGTTCGCGACGCCCGGCAGTTTTCCGAACCGATCGCGTACGTCTCGTTCTGCGATCGTCGACATCTCGATCTGCGTCTTGCCGCCGCCCCCGAGCGCGATCCACATGATCGGCCGGGCGTCGGAGTCACTTCGCGACACGATCGGCTGCTGGGCCTCTTCGGGCAGATCGCGGAGCGCCCGCGAAACCCGGTCGCGCACGTCGTTGGCCGCTTCGCTCACGTCCCGCGACAGCTCGAACTCGACCGAAATCTGCGAGGCCTGCTCGCGACTCGTCGAAGTCAGATGGCGGATCCCTTCGATCCCGATCAGCTGGTCTTCGAGCACCTGTGTCACCGAGGTCTCGACCACCTCGGGCGCGGCGCCCGGCAGTACGGTCGTAACCGACACGATCGGCGGATCAATGTCGGGCAGCTCCCTGTTTGGGAGTCGGAGCAGGGAAATTGCGCCGACGAGTGCGATCACCAGCGACAGGACCGTCGCCAGAACCGGTCGCTCGATCGCGATCTGCGACAATCTCACGAGTTGTCGGCCTCTGCACCATCCTCGTGATGCGCGAGATCGCGGACGGAACTTCCGGCTCGAAGCTTGTGCGTTCCCGCGGAGACGACACGATCGCCCGCCTTCACGCCCGCTCGCAATTCGACTCGCCCTGGCTGTCGAATGCCGAGTTCGACCGGGACCTGACTCGCCTGATTGTCGACGATGCGCCAGACGAACACACCGTCCCGGCCATATACGATGGCGTCCTCCGGGACCATCAGCGCGCCTTCACGGGTCGAAATTTCGACCTG
>JAQBEG010000179.1:0-9967 GCA_032123985.1 Deltaproteobacteria bacterium | reverse complement strand
CGATGCGATCCTCGACGTCGAAGGCTGCCACGCGCACCAACTCGACGAGCGGCGCGATGGGCTCCACGGGAGGTTCACTCGAGCACGCAACGAGCCCGCCAATGGCCACGAGTAGGACCGCAAGCCGGAGGAAGGAATTCGGGAACTCGCGCATCAGGGGGGTGCCTCTCTCGACGCTCGAAGTTACTCACGAAACCGAAGAGCAATCCGTCGAGGATGCGCTCGTGCAGGTAGTTGGAGCCGGATGAATCATAGCGCCCTCTCCCGGGAAGGGTCGGTGATGACGGATGCTTCGCGATCTCAGACAAGTGCGGGTGATCGCGCTCGCGTAGATCAGACCGGCGTAATCGGATCGAGCCCGAGATCAATTCGCCCATAGTTTTCCGCGCCGATATCGAGATCGAAGACCGTGTGGCCGGAAAGTGTGTGCACGTCGCGATGGATGCGCTGCATGGGATGGGGACGCAGATGCGCGCTGGCACCCACGACGCGCCGACGCTCTTTGACGGTCGCTCTCGCCGCGGTCTGTCGAAATATCTGTTGTGCCTGGTCAGGCATCGGGCGGAGAGTGTGCAGCGATAGCTGCCCGATAACGGAAGCGGGTAGCCGCGACTCGTCGAGCTGCGATCATCGCGAAGCCAGGTGTCGATCAAAGATTCCGTCGAGGTCGCGTCCGGCGACTTGGCGGATGGCCTCGCGGAAACTTTCGGTGGTGACCGACTTGCGGTCGCCGGTAAGAATCCGCATCACGTCGTCGAGCGATCTATCGCCGCCGGTGGCGTCTCGAATCGCGTCGTCGATCTCCATCACAACGACGACGGCCTTGGCCCGAGTTGCGGAGTCGACCTGCGCCACACGCAGATCACCGCCGCCCGCCGCCCGCTTCCGAATGTCTTCGATCGCCGCCTCGTATCGGCTCGCGGTAAGCGTCTCCGATCGGCGTAGCAGGGCGAGCGAATAGTATTCAGCGAGACCTTCGACGACCCAATTGCCGTCCTTGCCCGAGTTCGCGTTCATTATGGAATGGACGAGTTCGTGGAGCAGTGGGCTGGTCGAGTCTTGTCCGATCAGCGGTCGATCGACGTGCAGATAGACCGAGCGCCGTCCGGAGAGCCCGCCTCGCCACATCGGGTCGCCGGCGACCACAACCTGAACTCTTTCGGGAAGTCTGCCGAAGACCTTCGCGAGGGACGGCATGGTCCACTTCATCAGGGCTAGCAAGTCCATCCGCCGAATACCCTGGTCCGCGGGTCCCGCAATGGCGATGCGGGTTCCCTCGATGGTCTCGCGTATGACACCCAACTTCCCGAAGGCGAACCATCCCGACGGTCGGTCGAAGCGCGTGCGATAATTCTCGAGGTCGTATCTGCCGCCGACGAGGCGCGTATAGGGTAGGGATGCGCTCCATCCCTCCGGAAGGCGGACAGTCATCCGGGACTCGGATCGCGCGACGGGGACGGTTCGAATTCTCATGCGGGGGACGAGATCCTCACCTCGCATGATTGCCCAGCTCTTCGCGCAGCGAGAATCGTAGGAGTTGTCGTCCCTCAGATGATCGATCGAATAGACATAACGGATTTCTCCGCCCTTGGCGGGTGGTTTCCACTCGATTCCGCCTTCGTGCTCGAGGAGTTCGCCGTTGGCTTCGATCGACCGGTACCGCAAGGGATCGAAATGAAAGCGGATCCATTCGACGACCTCGCTTCCGCTGCCTAGCTGGATCGCGACGTGCGCGCTCTTCTCGCTGGCGGACAAGCCGACGTCGAATGTGACATCGAAAACCGGCAGCGGAGCCGGTTTTTTTTCGTCGGCCTGCGCCATCGTGACTGCGAATGCGGAGAATGTGAAGGTGATGATCGCCGCGGCGACTTTCTGGTACATCAATTCGACTCCGCAATTTCACAACCCAGAGCGATCCGGGATTCGAGATCAAGGTTGCGTGTGTTGTGCTCGGCGATCGCTTCGAGGCGCGGCCGGAGTCCCGTCTGGTTCGCGACCTGAATTGCCAGCCCCGGTCGAGCGTTCAGTTCGAGCACGACAGCGCCGTAGCGAGAGTCGATCACGATATCAGCTCCGACGTATCCGAGCCCGGTTTCGTCGGCTGCGCGAAGGGCCACTCGAAGCGCCTCGGCGAACCGTGGAATAGGGTAGTCCACGACGCGCTCGTGGGTATCGGGATGACGGTCGATCGATTTGCCTCGGATCAACGCAAAATTGGTACGGCCGGTGACGAGGTCGATACCGGCACCGACCGCGCCCTGGTGGAGATTCGCGCGACCGGACGATCGCCGCGTGGGCAGGCGAGTCATCGCCATCACGGGAACGCCCCGGAAGACGATGACGCGGATATCAGGGACTCCGTCGAAACAGATTCGTTCGAGATCCGGATGCAGCCTGAGCCGCTCTTCTGCGAAGGCGATATCTGGTCTTCCACCGAGTGCGTAGAGGCCCGAAATGATGCTTTCGGCGTGATATGAGAGTTCTTCATGCGTGACAAGTCGGCCGCCCGAAGCGAACCAGCCCACTTCCGAGACACCGTGCAGCACCAGAATCCCATTGCCCATCGCGCCCATCGCCGGTTTCAAGACGAAGTCGCCACAGTCCCGCAGGGTTTCGACGAGTTGGCTGACGTCGCCGTGTAGTTCGGCCTTTCCAAGGACGCGAACGGCGGGAATGCCGGCTCGTTCGCACAACTCCTTGGTTTTCAGCTTGTTGTCGACCAGCGGATAGAGTCGTCGCGGGTTCTCGCCGAGCGTAAAGCGGATGTTGCGTTCGTTGATGCCGAGCACGCCCAGTTTTCGTAGAGCCGACCACGGTGTCGTCACGAACGAACTCCCTGAAACGAAGCGAACGCGCGAAATCGCCAGAGTTCCGAAATCCGATAGCCGGTATAGCCACCGATCATGACGAGGAGGGCCATCACGCAGGAGATCAGCTCGGGAAAACCGAAAAAGAGATGCGCGAGCAAGTCGGATTGAAAGACCGGATAGACGAGAGCGGATAACACGAGAGAGCCGCCTAGCAGCTTGGCCGTCGATTCGAATCCCTCTTCGAGTGTCGTGACCGAGATCCGTTCGATCAGCATTGCGAGGATCACGATCGGAAAGAGCATTCCGCTCATCAATCCCCGTGATTCGAGCTGATATCCGAGCTGCGCTAGTCCCGTGAGGAACAGAACCACCAGGCACACCAGCAGACAGATGCGTGGGACAAAGAGCAGCCGCAGCCGATCGAAGAGGACTCGACCGACGACGCCAGCAAGGATCAGGCTCGCAACAAGCGCCAGGCCTGTCGCGAGGTCGGTCCGGCGAAGGGAGAGGGCGATCAGGATCGGCATGAAAGTGCCGAAGGTGCGAATTCCGATCAGGTTCCGGAAGATGGCGGCGATCAACACGGCCATTGGAATGACCAGCAGTACCTCGAGCGCGGCCTGGGTATCGATCGGGAGACGATAAAGCGAAAGTGCGCGCCAGAATGCGCTGTCCGGAGAGACAATGGAGGCCAGCTCAGTGGCCGGAAGTGATTCCCGAAGGACCGTCATGTCGATATGCGCGGCGGTCACTCCCCTGGTCGAAAGAAGCCGGCTCTGATCTCGAGCGAGCACGATGAAGTTGGCGGGACGGTCGCCGGGCGCCTCGATCTCCGTGAAGAGTGGCATCCAGCCATTTGCGGCGTCCGCCTCGACGAAGGCTGTAATCTCCGTTCTGCCCGAACTCGGTAGGTGGACGCCGAGCGCGAAGCGTGCCTCCACGCCGCCCGCACGTAGCAACTCGACCAACAGCCGCGCTTTCCCGACCTGGCTGCCCTCGCGTGCTCGAAGGGCGAGTCGCGCGTCGTCACTCCCAGCCGAGTCGGTGTCGATGTCGTGAGCCACGAAACCGAATGCCTTCGCAATGATGGCCTCGGGCTCGTCATCGACTTCGATGTGGATCCGATCGAGGGTCTCGAGGAAGGTCGAGGGCACCTTCGATCTGCGGTCGCTGCGTTGTGTTGGCTTGCGAGCGACCGAGGTGTGGGGAATTCGTTCGCCCGCCGGCGGAAGATGGACGCGGAAGGAGTAGGCGAGCCGATGACCCTCGCCGACCTGTCCTCGCCAGATTGCGCGGCGCTGTTCGGGCGATTCGATGATCGAGAATTCGAGCCCATCGTCGAAGGATTGCTCGTCCAGGAGCACCTGCCGACCATCCGAGCGCGGGATCTCGAGTTCGATGCGCCCGTTCCGATTCTCGCCGCGGGCCGATACGGCGACTTCAACGCGCCAGACGCGAGCGCTCCGGTCGGGCCGGACGGGGATGCCGAGCACTGCAATTTTGTACGAAAAGATCGCACCGCCGATCACAAAAAGGATGACGGAGGTTACGTAGATCGCCCGACTCATTCCGTGACGCTACTCAGGCCGCTCTTCCAGATCCAGTCCCTCGGGGTCGGTGGTATCCAGGGGGTCGGACTCAGCCGTCGGCGTACGCTCTGAGTCGGCGACCGAAATTGCATCAAACCCAATGTGATAGGCCGCGAATCCGGGCATTACGACCTGATCGACGGCCATGCCGAGCAGTCTCCCCGAGATCGGCGAGATGACCGCCTCGACCTCGTCGGATAGCGGGTCCGAGATGGTTCCGAGAATCTGGCCGGCCTCGAGGTTGTCTCCGAGGGCGACGCGGGACACGAGGATTCCTCCCTGGTCGGTGCGGACCCAGCGCGTCCGGAGGTAGGCCACCGCTTTCGTCTGTTTGGGCCCTACCAATGGGTTCGCGATCATGCCGCGAGCATGCAGCAGGCGCTGGAGCCCGCCGAATGCCTCGTTGACCTGGGCTTCATCGAATCGCGTGGGTTCGCCTGCCTCGACGGTGATCGTAGGAATACCCGCGTCGGTGGCAGCCCGACGTAACGTGCCAAGGCGCCCCTCGTTGTTGACGACGATCTCCGCGCCAAAATCGGCGGCGAGTTGCATAGTGGCGCGGTCAGAGAGGTCCGCGCGAAGCTGGTGCAGATTCGAACGATGAAACGAGCCGGTATGCAGATCGACCACAGCGTTGCAGTGTCGGATCACTTCGTCAAAAAGCAGGTATGCGATGCGTGATGCCGAGCTGCCGAAGATCCGGCCCGGGAAATACCGGTTTAGATCCCGTCGATCCGGAAGGTACCGTGAGCCCCTTCTAAAGGCGGACATATTCGCGATCGGGATCGCGATGAGGGTTCCGCGCAACGAAGCTGGGGAGACGGTTCCGACCGTGCGGCGCACAACCTCGACACCGTTGACCTCGTCGCCATGGATGCCTGCGACGACACAGAGCGTGGGCCCGATCTGCGTTCCGGCCAGAACGACGACGGGCGTGTCGACTCGTCCTCCGGAAAAGGATTCCGAGCTTCGCAGGAAGAGACGCGAGATCGAGCCTCTCGCTTTCACTGCGTCGAGCAATTCGAACGAATCTTTGGTCGATTCCATGCTGGCCGACGGGGGGGCATCGATCTGCGCGAAGGCGGACGTCGTGATGAGGAGGAGCACGACGGCCATGCGCGACGCGATGCAGGTCGTTCGGTGATTCACGATCGTCCCACTCCATCTTGTCATCGCTGCGCGCTGTCTCTCGGATTCATCTTCGCTGTCCCAAAAGAGATCACTATTCAAGTTCAAGATATCGGCCAGCGTCCGACAAATCGACGGAATGTTTTCGGTTGGCAACGGAGAAAACGCAGTCTGCTCGAGATGCGAAGGGGTTCAAGCGCCCCCGGTGCCCGCGCGGGCGTGATTTCGGATGGCCCCTGCCGTCCCAAAACGGGTTCAGGCTCGAACGCCCCCTCCTTCGTTCGCGACCAGAGGGAGTCACGATACTCCCGTGCTGGTAGAATTCCTTCATGCCCATACCCGAATCGTTCAGTGCCTGCGCCTATAACCCGGTGCCAGAATCCGAGAATCGGATCCACTCGGACGAAGTTGCGCACCGCTTTGGCTTTCGGGGTGGATTGGTACCGGGGGTTGTGGTCTCCGCCTATCTCGTGCACCCGGCGATCGAGACGTGGGGCATCGATTGGCTCTCGCGTGGCCGCGCGGAGGTTGTGGTCGAGCATCCGGTTTACGACGGCGAGGGCTTCGATGTGATGGTCGACGATGCGTCGGAGGATGGCTATGTAGCGCGCCTGTTGGGGGCGTCCGGTGGTGACGTCCGGGCCAGAGCGACCGTCGCATTGCCGAGCGCAGCGCCCGTTGCACCGAATCTTCGTGGGGATGCGCGGATCTCGGCTGGCCATCAGCGCCCGCTTGCGACCCGTGATATTTTCGAGCGTTTTCGGGAAGTAGGGCTCGGCGCCGTTCGCGTTCGCTGGCCCGAAGCGGAGATCACCACCTATACGAAGGATCCCGCCGACATGCCCCGCCTGCTCCAGCAGCAGGCGGACGGGTATGCAAATCCGGCCTTTGTGCTCGGAATGTCGAATTGGGCATTGGCAGCGAACGTCCGGATGAGCCCATGGCTCCATTTGCAGACGGAGCATCAAAACTTCGCCGCAATCCCGCCTGGTAGTGAACTCGTCGTCGAACAGCGAATCGCCGATCTCTTCGAAAAGAAGGGCCACGAATTCGTAGATGTCGACCTCGCTGCCTTCCACCTGGATGGTCGACCCGTCATGAGCGCAACGCTGCGAGCGATTTACAAGCTTCGAGGAGATGTGGGTTGAGCGAGTACCAGACATTCCAGATCGAAAAGCAGGGTGCCGTTGATTGGCTGACATTGAATCGGCCGCAGGCGAGAAATGCCATCACACTCGAGATGGCCACTGAGCTGCGCGACTACTTCGGAGGCCTCTTCGAGGACGAGTCGGTTCGCATCGTCGTGATGCGCGGGGCAGGCAAGTCGTTCTGCGCGGGGCTCGACATCAAATCTGCCGGTGACCTGACAGGTCCGGACAGACCCTTCGGCGCGGGTATGGGATTCCAGGGCTATCTGGCGGAGGTCTACCTTCGCATGCGACGCTGCCCTCAGCCGATCATTTCGTTGGTTCAAGGCGCGGCATGCGGTGGCGGATTTTCCTTCGTGATGGCGTCGGATATCCGGATCGCGGGAGAAAGTGCGCGCATGAACGCCGCCTACATTCTGCTTGGTCTCTCGGCTTGCGATATGGGCTGCAGCTACTTCCTGCCGCGACTTGTCGGCACCTCGGTAGCCTCGGAGTTGATGCTCACGGGTCGCTTCATCGATGCTGACCGGGCGCTGGCAACAGGCCTCGTTTCACAGGTCGTGCCCGACGAACAGCTTGCAGAAGCGGCAGCGCCTTACATTGAGGAGATGCTTGCGACGTCGAGGATGGGGCTGCGAATGACCAAGGAGGGCCTGAACCTGAGTATCGACGCGCCCTCGCTCGAGGCGGCGATGGCGATTGAGAATCGCAACCAGCTGATGTGTTCGTCCAGCAGTGAGTTCCAGGAACGGATGCAGGCGTTCGTAGAGAAGCGGGAGCGCTGAGGGAGCCATTGGATCGCCCTCTCGCATGTGGGGTTCACCGGCCCACCCCTCGAGTTCAAAGAAATGTATTATGAGAGCCCGGGTGGTCCCGAATAGGGCGACCGCCGACACGGGACGAGGATTCGGGGTCGATTCCCAGGAATCCCGAGGAGTCCAGAGGATGCGTCGAAAGTGGGCGTTGTTCGTTTGTTGAGGAGTTTGTAGCGAGCATGAAGGCGCCCGAGAGTCTCGAGACTCTGGTGGATTACGGGATCATTGAAGAAGTCGTCCGACCGCTGATGAGCGGTAAGGAGGCCCAGGTCTTTGTAGTCGTCGCTGGAGGTGAGGAGTGTGTTGCGAAGGTCTACAAAGAGGCCAATCAGCGCACATTCAAGCACCGGTCGGATTACACCGAAGGCCGGCGCACGCGTAATACCCGCGACCAGCGCGCGATGAGCAAGCGAACGCAGCACGGCCGCCAGAAGGACGAGGACGCGTGGCGCACCACCGAGGTTGAGATGATCTACCGCCTGCGCGATGCGGGCGTTCGGGTGCCCGAGCCGATCAACTTCGTCGACGGCGTATTGGTTATGGAACTCGTCAAGGATGCAGAGGGTCATCCCGCTCCGCGTCTGGGCGACCTGACGTTTTCGCCGAGCGAGGCCCATGAAATCTATCAAAAGCTGATTCGCGAAGTCGTACGCATGCTATGTGCCGGCGTCATCCATGGTGACCTCTCGGATTTCAACGTACTGATGAGCCTCGATGGTCCTGTCGTCATCGACTTTCCCCAGGCGGTGGAGCCTACGCACAATCCCAATGGCAAGAAACTGCTACTGCGAGACGTCGACAACCTGCATCGATTCCTTGCGCGCTATGCGCCGGATCAGCCAGTACTGCCCTATGGCGAAGAGATCTGGTCGCTCTATCAGGTCAATCGACTCGAGCCCGATAGTGAGCTGACCGGGCGATATGAAGTACCCGAGGGCGCGACAGATACCGAAGAGGTGATGTCGTTGATCGAGGACGCCGGCCGCGACGAGCAGCTTCGCCGGGAAGGGCGGCGCACGCCAGATGATGACGAATTCGAGAGTTCTGTGAGACCACTCGTAAAGTCACCTGCGCCGCATCGCAAGGTCGTAGACTTCGCGAAAGAGGCCAACCCCCGGCCAAATCAAAAGAAGCGTGCCGAGGGCGTTCAGCGAGAGCGCCCGGCAGGGCGTCGCCGCTCAGCCTCGGGCAAATCCGCCTTGCCTGCGGGCCCCGCAGCCGATCGCGCTGCAAATGCCAAGGCTTCTCCGACGGGTCGACGACGCAGGAGCGGTGGGAAAAGTACACCGGAACCGGCTCGAAACGTGCGGGAGGGGGCTCCGCAAAAGGAATCGACGGCGGTCGATGCGACACAACCGGCTGGCTCCCAAGGGCGACGCCGAAATGTACGCGGTGGACGTCGACCGCCGGCCAACGCCCAGGCGAAACCGCATAGCACCACGACCACTGCGCCTGCTTCGGACGTCGCTCGTACGCCGCGTGAGTCGACCGGAACGGATCGCCCGCCGCGCAGAAGGCGAAGACGTCCCCGCACGGCGAGTTCGCCCTCATGATCGCCACCGGTGACCCGGTTGACGAGAATTCTGCGGATCCCACCGGTTCGCGACCGACGCGGACACAACAGACGCGAGCGGCCACCGCCGTCAACCAGCTGGGCCTGCAGCTGACGCAGCTCTCGACCGGAGATCTGGATCGGCTCGAACTGCCCGAGCGGCTTCGAGCAGAAATCGACGTGAGTCGGAGGCTGAAGCCTCGATTGCGGGGACGCCGGAATCGGTTGATCGGCCAGATCTTGAGGGCGGAGGACCACGAGATGATCCGCCAGCGGATCGAATTGCTGAAGAGCGGCAGCCGCGATGGGGTTCAGCAAGAGAAAGAGACCGAACGCTGGCTCACCCGTCTCGTGGAAGAGGGCGATTCGGCAGTCGAGGCATTCATCACAGCTTATCCAGAGGCGGATCGGCAACGCCTGCGTTTGTTGGCACGCAGTGCTTCGCAGGAGCCAGCTGCGAACAAGGCCAAACGAGCGCGGCGGGAATTGCTGCGCGCAATTCGCACGTTGCGAGCGTGAACGCGCCGATTGGGTAGCCAGATGGTTTCGATCTGCGCGCGATGTCGTATTGTGGACTTTAGCCCGCGCGTCGCGTCAGCGGTTCGATGTCTCCCCAGACAGCCTCTCCGTTCGAGCGCAGGAGGTTCACGATCGGTTCTGCAAGCCAATCCGTGACCGCGACGCTGTAGCTTGGCCGCGCTTGTACCCGGCTGTACCAATCGTGAAGGTTGGGTCGGGCGGCCGGCTCGAGTAGAGCGCCCATAGCCAGATGATCGAGGCGCAAGACATAGGGCAGAACACATGCGTCTGCGGTCCCAAAGGATTCACCAGACAGCCAGGCCCCTGGTTCGAGTTTCTCATTGATGGCGTCGATCAGATCGAGGAAGACGCCGAGCGCGTCGGCAAACTCCGGCGCCTTTATGCC
>JAQBEG010000178.1:0-10165 GCA_032123985.1 Deltaproteobacteria bacterium | reverse complement strand
AATTCTAGATCTTGTCGATTCTGAAGGAACGACGAGCCCCGGACCGGTTCCATGACCGACACTCAGGGCGCGTCGCCCGTTCGTGGCATGGTCGCTGGGTCGGGGATCGGTACCGTCCCGTGGGGCCGTGTCGAGAAGTGGGGGCGTGAGGCCAGAATGGCGAGAGCCAGCAACAAAACCGGCCGCGGCAAGGGCCGAGGATTCAACAAGAAGCGACGAACGTCCGCCGACTCCTCGAGTCGGTCGGGTGCGTGGTTGCGCGCGCGTCGCGTTGGGCTCGTCACGGTCGCGCTGGCCTTCGGCGCCGGTCTCTGGGTGGCAGGTTGGCTTCTCGATCTCGACCGGATCGTGGCGTCGCGCTTCGAAGGGCGTCGCTTCTCGGTCCCCTCGCGCGTCTATGCAGCGCCAATCGTGATCTATCCGGGCGTCGACTGGCAGCAGCTCGATCTTTCTGGCTGGCTCGCGCGAATGGGTTACCGGGAGCAGTCCGAGGCGGGCCCGCTCGAGGTGGGAAGCTATCGATGGTTGCCCGGTCGACTACGCGTCCATCTACGCGGGTTCGATCATCCTGAGCTGCCCGAGGAGGATCGCAAGGTCGAATTTCGTCTCGAAGAGGGGCGCGTGCGCGAGATTCACGACGATCGGGGAGCGGCAGTCGATATCGTCGCACTCGAGCCCGAACCGATCTCCTCATTCTTCGGGTTGGAACGCGAACAGCGAGATCTCGTCGAGATCGAACAGGTTCCCGACCACTTGATCTCCGCGATCTACGCCATCGAGGATCGCCGTTTCGAGGAGCATCACGGCATCGACCCGCGTCGCATCGTCGGCGCCTTGCTCGCCAACCTGCGTGCCGGTGGAATCCGCCAGGGTGGCAGCACGCTGACACAGCAGCTCGTGAAGAACTTTTTCTTGACCCCGGAACGGACCTTGCGGCGGAAGCTCACCGAAGCCCTGATGGCGCTCATCGTCGAGGCTCGTTACGAGAAGCCCCAGATTCTCGAGGCATATCTCAACGAGATCTACATGGGCCGCCGAGGTTCGACCTCGATTCATGGCGTGGGGGAAGCGTCGCGCTTCTTCTTTGGAAAGCGCGTGGTGGATCTGGACCTCGACGAGTCGGCCCTGCTTGCGGCCGTCATCCAGAGTCCCAACGCGATGAGTCCGCATCGACATCCCGATCGAGCCAAGGATCGGCGTAACCTCGTGCTCGAGTTGATGGAAAACCAGGGGCGTGTTTCGAGCGAGGCGGCATCGAGTGCACGCGGTCGCAAGCTCAGCCTGGCGGCGATTGCTCTCGAGTCCGGGCAAGACCGGTACTTCCTGGACGAGCTGGCGCGGCAGCTGCCGGAGGTCTACGACGAGGCGCTGTTGTCGGTGGAGGGTTTGCGCATCTACTCGACGCTCGACACGATGATCCAGCGCGCTGCGGTCCGAGCGCTGCAAGAAGGGCTCGATTCACTCGAAGCGCGTCTCGGCACCGCGAAAACCGGAGAGGGGGGGGAGCCACTCGCGCCACTTCAGGGTTGTCTGCTCGCAATGCGTCCGCAGACGGGGGAGATCCTCGCAATGGTCGGCGGGCGCGACTACGCCACGTCGCAGTGGAATCGCTGCACCCTCGCGCGTCGACAGGTGGGGAGTGTGTTCAAGCCGATCGTCTATGCCGCCGCGCTGTCTCCGCAGTCGGGTCCGATCATCACGCTGGCCAGCATCGTTCCAGACGAGCCGTTTCAAGTCGAGACATCCGACGGGCTTTGGGAGCCCGTCAACTACGACAAGAAATTTCGCGGGCCGGTTCTCGTGCGCGATGCGCTCGAGCGCTCGCTCAACGTACCCGCAGCGCGCATAGGCCAGGCCGTCGGGATTGGGAAAGTCGTGGAGATGGCTCGCAGACTCGGGATCGAGAGCTTCCTGCCGGCGGTGCCGAGCCTTGCGCTCGGGACCGCCGAGGTTTCACCGCTCGAGATCGTCACTGCCTATTCCACCTTTGCAAACGGCGGATTACGTCCGACTCCACGAAACTTTATTGGGTTGCTGGACGGTCGCGGCGTTGGACAGGAGCAATGGCCGTTAGCCGGTTCGCGGCGTGTACTCGATCCGGGGACGGCTTTTCTCACGACGTCCATGCTCGAAGGCGTGGTCGATCGCGGCACCGGCGTTGGCATTCGTGCTCGCGGACTGCGGGGGCCCATCGCTGGCAAGACGGGCACGACAGATGACGAGTATGACCTTTGGTTCGTCGGCTTCACGCCGGAGATCGTGGCGGTAGTCTGGGTTGGATACGACGAACCGCGCCCGATCGGAGTGCCGAGTAGTCGAGGTGCATTGCCGATCTGGGCGGATTTCATGACCGAAGTGACCGGAGAGCGGGTGCGGGGCGCCTTCGCGAAGCCCACCGGGGTCGAGCGCATCGAGATCGACCCGATCTCCGGAGCGCGCGCGCTGGCGGGCTGCCGCGAACGTCGCGTCGAGTTCTTCCTCGCCGGCACCACTCCGAAAAACACCTGTCCACGCGGCGCATCGCCCGGGTCCAGCTTCTTTGACCGACTCTTTGGAAACTGATCGCGTTGCGATGGTTGTATCGACGTAGCTGCAGGGTCTTGGATGTGCGACGGTGCACGGTCGTGATCAACCTTCTCCGCATCGGTTTCGCCTGCCTGGTTGTCAGCGGCCTGGCGGCCTGCTCGGGGCTGCATTTGAACATCCCAGGCCAATTTCGTGAGCGCCCCCTGACGACGACGGCGGCGCTCGGCCAGACGGATTCGACGCGGGACGCTTCTTTGCGGCTCGTGATTGCGGGGCTCGACGACGACTCGGCGGGTCGTCCGAATCGCGCGCTGGCGAACTATCAGCGGGCCGTACGCGTCGATCCAACCAATCCCTTCGCCTACCTCGCGCTCGCGCGGCACCATCTCGAGGGCGGCTCGGTCGCCGAAGCCAGCGCGTTTCTGGATCAGGCGCGCTCGCTTTTCGAGTCACAACAACAACTTGGCCCGTCCGTCGACGTGTGGGGCTTCGGATTGCGCGCCTGGATCGATCGCGAAGAAGCGCGGGACGAACTGGCGGACTCGCGATTCGCCGCTGCCCGTGAGCTGTCGCCGGAGATCTGGAGCGACGAGCGGCTCTCCGCTGCCGAGCTTCGATAGGGCGCGCCGTAGGATGAGTTCAAAACGACTGGTATTCATTCCGTTGGCGGCGGCTGTCGTCTTGTTCGATCAGCTTGGCAAGCTTCATGTGGCCCGCACGATCGAAGTCGGCGCGCGAATCCCATTTTTCTGGGATGTATTGGCGTTGGCACACCTGCCCGCTGCTGGCGGCGCGTTCGGGTTCTTTCGCGACTGGTTGCCGGGCGCGCAACTGATCGGCTTCGCTCTGCTTTCGATCGTCTCGATCTTTGTCGTGATTTTGTTTTATCGCGGCCTGGCCCCTGGGGAGCACGGCAGCGCAGCCGCACTCGGGGCGATTCTCGGTGGCATTGCGAGCAACACGCTCGATCGTGTTCGCTACGGGTCGAGCGTCGACTTCCTCCATCTCGGTCCAGTGACCTCCGATGCTCTGCCCGACTTCAACATCGCCGACGTCGCGATCGTGTTGGGGCTGGTGGCCCTCGTCGTCGAGTTGTTGGTAACAGAGATGGCCGCACGAGCTTCAGAGCGTCCGCGCGTCTGACTTTTCATTCGCATTAGTCGAATCATTGGTGCACCAGATTGATGCACGGAGTGCGTCGCGCGCCACAATTTATTTAGCAAGATCGTATCGATCTCGACGTAATGAAAGGCCTTTGCGATCAAAGGAATGCAGATGTTTACACAGACGCAATTCTGTGTTTCATGAACTTTAGTTCTGCGTCGCGTGCTCGAATTTGTTGACAGGTCTCCAACCATTGCGTTAGAGATTGCCGACCCCTGGGCCTCGCGGATCAGAGTCTTTCATTGCTGGCCCTCAGCGCGAGTCTGCTCGTCACGACCGACAATTTTGATAACGTCGATTGAGTCGATTGAGTCGATTGTGTTCTACGTCACGTCGAGGGGGATTTGTTCGCGGTCAAATGGGTTCGGCCGGGAGCCATAGATAGAATGAACCGCCAGGGGAAATTGGATGTCGAAGAACTCCAGCAAGCCGAAGAGCGAGTATGCGATCCAGACGGTGATGAACGCGCTTCGAATGTTGGAGGTCTTTGATACGGAGACAGAGATGGGCGTCAGCGATCTCGCCCGCAGGCTGGATCTCCATAAAAACAACGCCTTTCGCCTACTCGCGACTCTCGAACTCGCCGGCTATATGCAGCAAACGCCGGCGACGGACCTCTATCATCTCGGTCCGCGCTGCCTCGAACTCGGTCATGCCTTCGCGCGCAGCCATACCTTGATCAATCAAGCTCGACCGATTCTTGAGGAACTCGCCGAATCTTCGGGCGAGACGGCT
The DNA here is from genome assembly GCA_032123985.1 of Deltaproteobacteria bacterium. Classification (GTDB taxonomy): domain Bacteria; phylum Myxococcota_A; class UBA9160; order UBA9160; family UBA4427; genus UBA4427. The sequence goes on along the minus strand of JAQBEG010000178.1, from coordinate 5,740 downwards.
CATCTCGGGGTGCTGCGCGGGCACGAAGTCGTGCATCTTGATGGCGTGTTGCCCGAGCAGTTGGTGCTGACCGGGTTGCGGGTTGGTGAACGGCTGCCCACACACTGCACGGCGCTCGGGAAGGTGCTGCTCGCCGACGACACATCCAATATCGCCGATCGCGTCTTGGCACGACACACCGACTCGACGTTCGTCGATCCGACTAAGCTCGCCGACGAACTGCGCGCTGTGGCGCTTCAGGGCTACGCAGTCGACCTCGAAGAATTTGCGACTGGACTTCGCTGCGTGGGGGCGCCGGTGCGCGACGCTCGCTCACACGTGATTGCAGCGATCTCGCTCTCGGGCCCCGCTTATCGATTTTCGGAAGAAGCTCTCCACGGCGCCGCTGCACGGGCGGTGGCCGCAGCGGCGACTCGGCTCTCACAGAAATTGGGATCACCCAGTTAATGAATTTTGAGCTCGACGACGACCTTCTGACCCTGCAGCAGACGGCTCGCCGATTCGCTGACGAAGAAATCATCCCGATCGCTGCGAGTTATGACGTGAGCGGAGAATTCCCTCGGGAGATCATGCGCCAGGCCTGGGAGCTCGGACTTTCCCACACGTTCATTCCCGAGGAGTACGGCGGCGTCGGCCTGTCAATTCTCGGTTCCTGTGTCGCGGTCGAAGAAGTCTCTCGAGGCTGTTCGGGAATCACGACTTCGATGATCAGCAATGATCTGGGCCTAACGCCGATCCTGGTCGGCGGCTCGGATGACCAAAAGAGCGAATGGCTGGCACCCTGCGCCGAAGAGTTCAAGATTTTTGCATTTTGTTTGTCGGAGCCGGGCGCGGGTTCAGACGTAGCAGGATTGCAGCTACACGCGGAGAAGGACGGCAACGATTATATCCTGAATGGAACCAAGGCCTGGATTACAAATGGCGGCGTTGCTGATCTCTATACGGTCTTTGCGACTCTGGACCGTTCGACTCGCCATGCCGGGATCTGTGCCTTCGTCCTGGCGCGCGATACACCGGGACTCACGCCGGGCAAAAAGGAAGACAAAATGGGTCAGCGTGCGAGCGACACGTGCGTGATCCATTTCGACAATGTGCGCGTACCGGGAAATCAGCGTCTCGGCGCAGAAGGCCAGGGGTTCAAAATCGCGATGGCCACGCTCGATCGAACGCGTCCGCTGATCGGCGCGCTCGCGACGGGCATCGCGCGGCGTGCCCTCGAGGAGAGTCTCGCCTACGCGGCGGAGCGAAAAGCCTTCGGTCAGCCGATCGGCGAATTTCAGGCTGTCCAGTTCATGCTCGCCGACATGGCGAAAGACATCGAGGCGGGGCGATTGCTGACGCTGCAGAGCGCGTGGATGCTCGATCAAGGTCGCTCGGCTTCAAAGCAATCGTCGATGGCGAAGTGTTTCGCGACGGACTCGGCGATGAGAGCGACGGTCGATGCCGTGCAGATTTTCGGCGGGAATGGGTATACGAAGGAGTATCCCGTCGAGAAGCTGATGCGCGATGCGAAGCTGATGCAGATTTATGAGGGGACGAATCAGATCCAGCGCATTGTGATTGCTCGTGAGCTTGCGCGCGAGTGACCGGGCGCGAGGCGCTCTAGCTCGTTAGGCGATGGGGGCGGAGCACGGCTGCGGGGAATGGCTCGCCCTTCGGAGTGCTGCCGTTTTTGATACATCGGTTTCACGTCTTTCGATCCGCGTCCTGGCCACAGCGTCTTGGGGGCTGCGCTTTATTTCCCCGCAACCGCACTCCACCCCCATCGCGTCGGGTGGTGGGCGCGTTTCGGGGTTGAAGAGCGTCTTGGGGCCTCGCTCGTTTTGGTGAGGGGCTGGTTGGCATCGCGATTTCGTTGTAGTGGCGGGCGACTTGGGCTGCGGAGTTGCTGGCGGAAGTTGTGTGAAATCTGCGTAAGTCGTTGAATTTGTGAAGGAATATTTGAGCGGTGGGTTGGATTCCTTCGACATCGATTGAGCCAATTGATAGACTCGCTTGCCCTTTTTGGTTTGCTTCCGCCCTATGTGCGCCCCAACCCCGATCTCCGAGACATCTCGGTGCTCGTACCTAAAGGATTCCCTCCGTGAATCTCAACGAAAGAGCTCTCGAATATCATGCAGCTGGTCGTCCCGGTAAGGTGAAGGTCGTTCCGACGACGCCTTGTGCGACAGCGGATGATTTGTCCCTTGCCTACTCGCCCGGAGTCGCGGCCCCGTGTCTCGCGATCGAGAAAAATCCGGAGGATGCGTACAAGTACACCGCCAAGGGGAACCTCGTCGCGGTGATCAGTAACGGCAGCGCCGTGCTCGGACTCGGGAATATCGGCGCGCTGGCCGGCAAGCCCGTGATGGAGGGCAAGGGTGTCCTCTTCAAGCGATTCGCAGATATCGATGTGTTCGACATCGAGGTGGATAGCATGGACACGGATGAGATCGTTCGCTTCTGCGAAATGATCGCGCCGACCTTTGGCGGTATCAACCTCGAGGATATTCGCGCGCCCGAATGCTTCGAGATCGAAGAGAGACTGAAGGCCAGCCTCGATATTCCGGTCTTTCACGACGATCAGCACGGAACGGCGATCATCTCCGCCGCTGCGATCCTGAACGGACTGGAAATTCAGGACAAGAAGATCGGCGACGTGAAGGTCGTCTTCTCGGGTGCCGGAGCTGCTGCGATCTCGTGCGCGAAGCTCTACAAGGATATCGGCGTCAAGGCCGAGAACATCATCATGTGCGACAGCCGCGGTGTGATGTACAAAGGCCGTGACGGGGGCTTCAACAAATACAAGGATGAGTTCGTCGTCGAGACGGACGACCGAACGCTCGCCGACGCCATGGTCGGATGTGACGTCTTTGTGGGGCTTTCACAGAAGGGCGTCGTGACGAAGGACATGGTGAAGTCGATGGCCGACCGGCCGCTGATCTTTGCGATGGCCAATCCCGATCCCGAAATCACGCCGATCGATGCGAAGGACGCGCGTCCCGATGCGATCTGTGCGACGGGCCGTTCGGACTACGCCAATCAAGTCAACAACGTGCTCGGCTTCCCGTTCATCTTCCGCGGAGCGCTCGACGTTCGTGCGAGCAAGATCAACGAAGACATGAAGCTGGCTGCGACCTATGCACTCGCCGAGCTCGCGAAGCTCGGCGAAGCCGTTCCGCAAGCGGTCAAGACCGCGTACCCGGGAGAGAGCTTCGACTTTGGTCCCGAGTACATCATCCCGAAGCCCTTCGATCCGCGCGTGCTGCTCTATGTCGCGCCTGCGGTGGCGAAGGCGGCGATGGATTCTGGGGTGGCCCGCAAGCCGATCGATCTTCGGGAGTACGAGGAGAGGCTCAACCAGAGCCTGACCGAGATCGCCGCGCTGTAAGGCAGGTCTTCGCGAGCTCGAAACAAACGGCCGGTTGCCTTGTAGGGTGGCCGGCCGTTTCGCATCTTGGGGCTGCGTGGGGAGTTTTTCGCGAAAACTCATGACCGAAGCTCGGCGGATAGAAGGTGGTCGATGTTCGACAAGATCTTGATCGCCAATCGTGGTGAGATCGCTGTCCGGGTAATCCGCGCATGCCGGGCGCTCGGGATTCGATCGGTGGCGATCTACTCTGAGGCCGATCGCGATGCGCTCCATGTTCGGCTTGCCGACGAGGCGGTCGGGTGTGGGCCGGCGCGGGCGACAGAGAGTTATCTCGATGCGGCGGGCATCGTCGCGATTGCACGACGGGTTGGGGCGGACGCCGTGCATCCGGGATACGGCTTCTTGTCGGAGAACGCGGACTTCGCCGAGAGAGTCGAGGCGGCGGGGATCATTTTCATAGGCCCTTCGCCAAATGTCATTCGATCGATGGGTCTAAAAGTTGCCGCTCGTGAGCACATGCGAGCTGCGGGGGTGCCGATTATTCCGGGGAGTGATGCGATCGCCAAGGCATCTGGCGCTCGCGAATCCGCGGCGGAGCTTGGTTATCCCGTTCTCGTGAAGGCGAGCGCCGGTGCTGGTGGGCGTGGGATGCGGCGCGTCGAGGATGAAGCCGAACTCGACGCCGCGCTCGAGCGCGCGACGAGCGAAGCGGAGGCCGTCTTCGGCAATGGCGCAATCTACCTCGAGAAATGTCTGCCTGGCGCCCGACACATCGAGATCCAGATCATCGCGGACAGCCACGGGCAGGTCGCTCACCTGGGGGAACGCGAATGTTCGATCCAGCGACGTCATCAGAAACTCGTCGAGGAAGCACCGGCCTTCGGAATGACGGACGCGCTTCGTGCCGCGATGGGCGAGGCGGCCGTGCGCGCCGCGAAGGCGGTCGGTTACGAGGGAGCCGGGACCTGTGAATTTCTGGTCGACGAAGCCGGCGAATTCTATTTCCTCGAAATGAATACTCGGATTCAGGTCGAGCATCCGGTCACCGAATGCGTGACCGGATTCGACCTCGTCGATCTGCAGATCCGAATCGCGGCCGGCGAACGGTTGCCGTTCACGCAGGACGATGTTTCGCTGAACGGGCACGCGATCGAGGTACGCATCTATGCTGAAGATCCAGATAGAGCATTCATGCCGTCACCGGGACAGATCGTCGGATGGTCGCCGCCGAGCGGACCGGGGGTTCGACTCGATTCTGGATTCGAGAGCGGACAGACCGTGACGGTGCATTATGACCCGATGATCGCGAAGCTCATCGTGGGTGGGCGTGATCGCGAGGAAGCGCTCGTGCGAATGGCGGATGCGCTCGAGTATTTCTGGATTGCCGGAATACGAACCGGATTGCCGTTCCTGCGGCGGCTCGTCGAGAATCCGGTCTTTCGGAGCGGCCGCTACGACACAGATTTTCTCGAACGTGAGATGTCGGCTGCGCTTCCGCCGCTCGACGTCAATCTTTGCAGCCTGGTAATGGCGGCGGTCGCGCATCGCGCCTCGTTCGGAGATGTCGACGGAGCGAAGCGGTTTCGGGTGACGCTTCCGAAGCAGGAAGGCATCGTTGTTGAAATCTTGTCTTCTTCGAATCCAGTTCGGGTCCGCCTGGAGGGTCGTGAAGTCGAGTTCGATCTTTCAGAGGTCGAGGCGCCGATCACAGACTTCGGAGTAGGGGGTGTCTGTACGCGGATGTCGATTGTGGCGGGTAGGAAGGGCGGATTCGACGTGACGCTGCGGGATCGCGCCTTGCGAGTGAAGTGCGAAATGGATCGGGCGTGACTGGGCATGCATGCAACACCCTGGCTCCTCGAGGTCACTGAAATCGAGATCACTGAATTAGTTGGACCAGAGCGTTCGGCAGCGCATAGCCTATCACCAACGGGACCGTGACTCTTCGGCGAAGCCGACGATTCCATCAACGTAGTGCCGTGTTCCGTCCTCGGCGGTGACGTGGCCGGCCCAGGTCCCGAATACCTGATGGACCTCGGTAGCCAACACGACCGCGTTGATTCCGCCGTGGCGGTCGTAGGTAGGGGTCAAGGTGAGGTCGAGGTTGCCGTTGCGCTGATGGACCCGCCACGGGCGCATGGGTTGGTCCCATTCGTACGACCACTCGAGTTCATCGCCGATCTTGGTGAGCCGGCCGTCGATGATGATGCCATTCTCGGTGAACCCGGTCCCCTCGGTCCACTTCGCTCCGAGCTGCAGTCCGACGACGACCCCACTCGCGGTTCGACCGGCGCCGCCGCCCCAGTTCCAAACGATTCGGTAGGGCCACCGGCCTCGGCCGACGTCGAGGACGCCCCAGGCTTCCCGTTCCGGAGTTGGGGTCTCGCC
>JAQBEG010000177.1:0-4208 GCA_032123985.1 Deltaproteobacteria bacterium | reverse complement strand
TCGTCGGACATGACCGCTCATTATGCCAAGGTCGACCTCGCGTTGCTGGAACTCGTTGCTCAGCCGTGGCCGGAGGGCGCATCATGTTGAGCGTCGACATCACGCGCTACATCGAGTTGCGCCGAGCCATGGGCCTCAAGTTCAAGTTGCAGGCGGGCCTCCTCCGTCACTTTGCGGCTTTTGCCGAGCCCATCGGGGATCACTGCGTGCGGACCGAGACCGTCCTCGTCTGGGCCGCCAAAGCGCCCTCCGCGGCGCAACGACGGCAACGGCTACTCGTGGTCCGCCGCTTCGCTCTGGAGATGCAAGCCGAAGATGACCGCTACGAGGTTCCCTCTGCGCTTGCGTTCGGGAAGGCCAAACGAGAACGTCGCATGCCGCACATCTACTCCGCAGACGAGATCGGACGTCTCCTTCACGAGGCCGGGCAACTCACCCCGAGTGACTCCATCCGGCCCGCAACGTACAAGACCCTGCTCGCGCTGATCGCATCGACGGGACTGAGGATCTCGGAAGCGTTGGCACTCCAGCTTGCCGACTTCAATGGGTCGACGCTCGTCATCCGGAACACCAAGTTCCGGAAGAATCGACTGGTACCGCTGCATGCTACCGCTCGAGAAGGACTGGAACGGTACCTGACTCGGCGTAAGCACGTCGCTGGTTCAGACGGCTCGTTCTTCGTCTCCATCGAAGGAAACGGTCTTTCCTACTCCACCGTCTACACGGTGTTCTTGAAGCTGATGCGCTCCGCGGGCTTGCGCGAGGGCCCCGGCGCGCCGGGTCCTTGTATCCATGATCTGCGGCACACTTTTGCCGTCCGCGCACTCGAACAATGCGGCAGTAGCGACGCAGAGGTCGGCCGTCACGTTCTCGCGTTGAGCACCTATCTGGGTCACGCCCATCCCTCGGACACCTACTGGTATCTCCAGGCCACGCCCAAACTGATGGAGAGCATCGGTCTCCGCACGGAGTCGCTGTTCCAAGGAGGTGCCGCATGACGCCGCTCGCATCTTACTTGGTGGCATTCATCCGCGACTACCTACCGCGGGAACGGGGCTGCAGCCCTCACACCTGCGAGACCTACGCTTATGCGTTCCAGCTTCTGCTGGGTTTTGCGGCTCAGCGGTGCAAAGTGTCTCCCTCGTCCCTTGCGCTCGAACAACTGGATGCCCCGTTGGTCTCTGCGTTCCTCGAACACTTGGAGATAGAACGTGGAAACTCCGCCTCCACGCGCAACGCCCGACTCGCCGCGATCAAGTCCTTTGCTCACTTCGTAGAATACCGTGTCCCGCCCTGCCTCGAACAAATGGGAGCGATCCTGGCAATCCCTTCGAAGAAGACCGATCAGAAGCTGATCGACTCGCTCGATCGCGACGAAGTACAAGCGCTGCTCGACGCTCCGGATCCGCGAACGCGAGCAGGGACGCGTGACCGGGCGATGCTGCATCTCGCCTTCGCCGCCGGACTGCGAGTCTCCGAGCTGATTGGTCTGGAGCGGAGCGATCTACAGACGCATCCCCAAGCCTCGATCCACGTCTTCGGCAAGGGGCGTCGAGAACGTGTTCTCCCGCTGTGGAAAGAGACCGCGAAAACGCTGCGCGCATGGCTCGTCTTGCGCGGCGAAGCTCCAACGACGGAGCTGTTCTTGAATGCTCAAGCCGCGCCGCTGACTCGTTCCGGCTTCGAATACATCCTGCGCAAACACGTCAAGATGGCCGCACGAACCTGCCCTTCGATCGCCGAAAAACGGGTCTCGCCCCATGTGCTGCGGCACTCCTGTGCGATGCACACGCTCTACGCGACCCGAGACGTGCGCCAAGTCGCGTTGTGGCTCGGACACGCCAGCATCCAGTCCACGGAAATCTATCTGCGGGCAGACCCGACCGAAAAGCTCGCGACCCTGCTGGCCGGTACCACCCCGTCGCTTCGCGCGGGGCACTTTAAACCACCCGACGCGCTCCTTGCGATGCTCCACCCCAACTGATCGAGGGCCGGATTATGCGGAGTCGCTCGATGACTTTCCCTTGAAAAAACAAGGCTCTACCATATCTGCTCTGCATAACTCCAGACTCTGCATAATTTCGCATGTCCGTTGGCTCGGTGTAAGCAAAGATGCGACGCGGTTCGTCAGCGAGCCACACGCGTTACGGCTTCCAGCGCAGCGTGACGCCGCCGGGAAACGACAGTTCGAGCTCGCCCGTCGACAGCGCCGGAGAGATCACGCTCGAGGTCGGCGCGGCATGGGAAGGCGTTGGCCACTCGATGAAAGTCGGCACGACGGCGACCGCCTTCGATCCTCGACCGACTTTCTTCTTCCACTTCTCAAATGAGCCCTTGGCGATCTTCTCTCGACGACAGAATGCGGCCCCCGTCATCCCACTCGAATGGAATCGTTCGAAGAGCTGCTCCCATTCCTCTTGGCTTCTTCGCACCTTGCCATCGGCTTGCTTGTGCATCGTTCGCTCCCTTGCTGAAAAGGGAGATACGTCTACACCACGAATCGGACGATCGGAATAACGTCGGATATTGACCGGTTACCCTGGAGGGGTGGTAGCAGAGTGCCGCGGTTGAAAGGAACGTCGGAAATAAGAAAAATCCGCCCGGTGTTTTCGCACCGGACGGATTTTTTTTCCTTAGTTAGATTTCAGTACTACTAATTCCCTCCGCCCATGCCACCAGGTGCAAAGACTGTTGCCGCACTCACTGCGTTGCCGCACTCACTGCAGCAGCAGGAGAAGATACGCTTGCGCATACCGTCACCGGATCAGCGCCGAATTGACCTCCACTGTTGAAGATGAACTCAGTAGCCACGTCGATAGTCGGTGACCCGACCAAAGTGCCGGTACAGCTGGTCCCATTGAGCGTCTGACCGGGGGCAAACACACTAACCACCGTGCCCAGCGGAGCTGAGCTGTTGCCGGTTACTCTTAGCCTGCCACCGCCATTCGGTGCCCACGTAGCCGCCCCAATCGCGAGCGTTACTGGGTTGGGCTCGATCTCGCAGATCGCGCTGCAGCTGTCACCGTTCACGTTGTTGCCGTCGTCGCACTGTTCACCCGCGTCGAGCACGCCGTCACCGCAGACAGGAAGAACAGGAACATCGCCGGCCAGCACCGGTTCAGAGGTGACCATCTCGAATACCAGCGCTTCATCCTGGAACGTGCCTACAACTCTGACACGCAGTCCAGCATCTACAGCGGTTAGCAGGAGGGTCTCGCCATGGACCTCGAAAACATCGCCATTGCCGTTGAGGCCACCCAGTCGTGCGATGGGCTGGAAGAAGTTGGAGCCAGGCAGCAGCTCGGACTCCCATGTCCAATCGACCGGAGTAACAATTGCTCCCGCCGTAGCGACATTATCAGCATCAAGAACACCGACGATTGAAGCCGTCAGCGTCAGGCCATCGGCCGAGACGCTGATCGAAGGCATTCCGCTTGCCGGGGTGTTGTTGCCACCTTGACAACTATCCAAATTGAAAGCGGGTGCACACACAATCAAATCTGAGAACACCAGTCGCTCGACGTTCCTGACAAGGTCCGTACCATCGCCAGGCAGACGAGTGTCTGCAATCTCCGTGATGCCAGGTTCACCAGACAAGCCGGTTATCGTGTAGTCCGCAAAATTGCCCGAGAATACGGCAGCATCCGTGTCTTGATTACCCATCTGATCATCGTCGCTGATGACCCGTGAGATCGAAAGCTCACCAGGATTGATGAAACCCTCGAAGACGGCAAGCATCACATCTCGCATGCTGGGGACGAGGATGAACCCGCCGTCATCAGCGCCCTCGTCCACCTCGGTCGTCTCCAGATCGTCGCCCAGGATTCCGTCCGCACCGGCGGCCATGGCATCATCAAGAGAGGCTTGTGCAGTGGCCAGATCTGTTTCAAAGCCCAGCACAGCTCCTCCCGATGCCAAGGCGGTGTCCTCTAGTGCTGCCAAAGTCAAGGCAGTATTAATCGCCTCCGCCTCGAGCTGCGTAGCGATCGCCTCTAGCCTTGTGTTCTCAGCCGTAGCCCCGACGTCAAAGCCCAGGTCACCGAGAGCAGCGCTACAAGCGTTCAAGAATGACTGCCACTCAACTGCAAGACCGGTGTCGAGGACATTCGTGTCTACAGCCGCTGTAATCAAGTTTCCAACGGAATCCGTGATCGACAGGGTAGAGTCACCGCCTACCGCGGCATCCGCTGCTGCTACTGCAGCATCTG
>JAQBEG010000176.1:0-2864 GCA_032123985.1 Deltaproteobacteria bacterium | reverse complement strand
CAACCGAAGACGATTCAGATTCCATCGCGCGCATCTACAACCACTATATCCTCAACTCTGTCGTCACATTCGAGGAACAGCCGGTCTCGTCAAAGGAGATTTCTGGCCGTATACACAGCGTTCTGGCGGCTTCTCTACCGTATCTGGTCGTAGTGCAGGATGACCTGGTCATTGGCTATGCCTACGCCACCCAGTGGCACAGTCGCTCCGCATATCGGCATTCCGTCGAAACTACGATCTACCTTGATTCCAGCTACATCGGCAGAAGAGTTGGCGGCGACCTCTACCAGGTCCTGCTCGAGAACCTCAAGACAAGGGGTCTGCATGCGGCAATAGGTGGCATTGCGCTGCCCAATCCGGGCAGCGTTGCATTGCATGAAAAACTTGGCTTCGAAAAGGTGGCTCACTACAAGGAAATCGGCTTCAAGTTCGATCAATGGATCGACGTCGGATACTGGCAACGCTTGTTTTGATGCATGGTTCTTGATTTGCTCGTATGCCTACGCTTCGTCGCCACGCGTTCCAAGAATCACGCCGAGCGTCTTCTCATTTCCGAGGGATTGACATCGAGGTGGCGTCGGAGGAGTCGACGCAAGGTCGTCGCGTCTCGATAGCCCACCTGATCGGCGATCTCAGTCAGCGGCAGATCGGAAGTCTCGATGAGATGCGACGCACACTCCAGGCGAAGTCGTTGGACGAAGTGGGAGGGTCCCCTCCCCGTCGCAACCCGAACACGTCGGTCAAGCGTGCGTGTACTCATGCCGAGCGACTTGGCCATTTCAGCGATCGAAAAGGCACGCGAGCGATTTCGACGAATCCATCGCTCGATCTCTCTCACATCCTTCCCCAACCCGGCCACCGCAGACAACATCATGTACCGCGCCTGAGAGGGCCGCCGATCGATCGCCAAAAAGCGCGACACATCTCGGCTGAGGTCAGGGCTTGCCGCCCGCGCGATCAGATGAAGCATCGAGATCGCTCCCGACGAAGTCGAATCGATCCGACAACGACTCGAGCGGGAAGCTGGAGAAGTAGGAAACGTCCGCGCAAAAAGACCCGGGCGTGGCTTGTGTGCCTGTTAAACTCTGATACGGTCGCCGGGAGACGGCCGCCATGCCAGAGCCACAAAGATGAAAGCCAACGAAACAGGGGTGCGAGATGGATTGTCCGAAATGTAATTCCGCCATGAATGAACGAAGCCTGCGAACGCTCCAGGGTCTGGTCACCTACGACCAGTGCTCGTCCTGTAAGGGCTTTTGGTTCGACACGGGCGAAGCGGAGAAGCTGAAGGACACGTGGCGACCGGATTTCATCGATCACGGCGAGCCGGCGATCGGCAAGGAATTCAATAAACTCAGGGAAGTGGACTGTCCTCGCTGCGGCAAGCGGATGGAACTGGTCTCCGATCCCAAGCAACGCCACATCCAGCTCGAGACGTGTAGTGAACACGGCGTGTTCATGGACGCCGGCGAGTTCAGGGACTACACGAACGAGACGCTGATGGATATTTTCCGCGGTGCGGCGGCCCTGATCCGCGGGAAGTAGGTCGAGCGCTCGATGACGCGCGGGCGGCCTCCCATCGGACGCTTCGCCCGCTGCGTCACCAGCCATTCGCAACCAGCCAGCTCATGACGCCTTTCCGGAGGCCATGGCCTGAACGTCGCACGCTTGCAGTGCCTGGCCACCAATCGCCCAATCTCCGCTTTCGAACTCATTGATTCGAACCCAGGTGACGCCGCGCAGGTTCTCGCCTTCGACCTCGATCATCGCTTCGGTGATCTTGTCGATGATGTCCCGCTTCTGGCTCGGGGTGAAAACGTCCTTGATTACGTCGATCGTTACGAGAGGCATGTTATTTCTCCTTCAGGTTGGGATGCAGCCGGCGTTCGGCCGCGTAGTAGTAGTAGTAGTTGTTGTTGTTGTCCGGCATCCCCTCGAGCGGGGCGTGGTTTCGCTCGTGCTCCGTCGTGATCTCGTGAGTTGCTCCGGTGGCCAAAAACAACTGGCCGTCGATGTTCAGAGATGTACCCGCCACGGCCGGCTCGTGCTTGAAGACCGCATGGAGAAAGCCTGGAGGTTCTCGGGAGATCGCGCGGCAGTGGGTTACCTTGACTCTCATGATCTACCGGTTCGGCCCCTTTGAGCTCGATACGGCCACAGTCGAACTCCGGGCCGACGGTCAGCCCAGCCACGTTGAGCCCCAGGTTTTCGCACTACTCGCCTTGCTGGTCGAAAACCGTGAACGCCTCGTCTCCAGGGACGAAATCGTCGAAAAGGTGTGGGACGGGCGCATCGTCTCCGATTCAGCGGTCGCCAGCCGGGTCAAATCGGCGCGGCAAGCGCTCGGCGATGACGGCAAGACACAGCGCTTCATCAAGACGGTGCATGGCCAGGGCTTCCGCTTCGTCGCAGAGGTGAGAGCAGCGCGGGCCCGACCCGCGATGTCTAGTGCAGAAGGTCACCCGGTCGAAGGCGACGAAGCTCCCCTCATGCAAACCTCGCGGCCCTCGATCGCCGTGCTGCCTTTTCGGCTGGTCGGAACCACGGGTCCCTACGCGGCCATTGCAGAGGCGCTGCCGCACGAACTGATCGCCGAGCTGTCGCGTCTGCGCTGGCTCTTCGTCACGGCTCGCGGCTCATCGTTTCGCCTGCGCGAATCGGATGCCGATATGACCGAGGTCGGTCGACTGCTCGGCGTGCGGTATTGCCTGTCGGGCACAGTCGAGACCACGAGCGCGAGCCTCGACGTCACGGTGGAACTCACCGACACGCGGGATGGGGGCATCGTATGGGCAGACCGATTTTCAGCTCCGATCGACGATGTGCACCAGATTCGCGCCGAGATTCGCTCACGGATCCTCAAT
>JAQBEG010000175.1:0-2601 GCA_032123985.1 Deltaproteobacteria bacterium | reverse complement strand
GTGCGACTTCCGACAATATCCGCAATGACAATGGTGCATGAATACGAGATCGCCATCCAGACGGAAACGATGATCACCGCAAAGGCATTGACCAATCGCCATCGAAATGTCCTTTGCTCGCGTGTGCCAACCTAATGAGAGACATGAACCGGCACCGGTTGTCGAGTGTTCAGTTCGCGGGCTCGTCCGGCACCGCAACCCGACCGGCATCGAAAAGAACTCCCTTGCAGCCGGGGCGAGGGCCGGATGGAACGAGAGTCGCCCCCCGCAGTGCCACGATGATATCCACTTCCTCGATCATCTTGTCGAAGCTTTTGTGAACCTGATCTTCCCTGGTGACGCCCTCAGCTTCTTTCTCGATGCGCTTCGGAGCCATATAGCGCATCAGCGACTGTCGACTCTGCGAATCCTGAATCTCCATCACCAGCATCATCTCGCCAATCACGTCGGAAGAATCGCTTTGCTCCAGTTCCACGTTCACCAACCCGATGCCAATTTTCAGCACGCAGGCACCCGGAAGATATTCCATCGGCACATTGGCGGTTTCGGCTGCATCGACGAGCGCTTGTTCCAGGGAGGCGAGATACACTTTCTCGACGTCGGGATCGAGCCTTTCTGACCCACGCGTATAATAGATCCACGAAGGTGCGACGACGACGGCATCGTAGCCGCCGATGCCGTGGGCTTCACGAATGAAGAGTGCCTCTGAGTCTGAGCCGCCCGGCGCCTTGACGAGCCCATCGGGCGTCACGGATGCATCTACGAGCGAGCGGCTGTCAGTCTTTGGACCTTCGGTCGATCCACATCCCAGACTACCAAACAGGATAACAGTCAACGCAATCGCGATTCGTCGCATGGTCCGATCCTCCGTGTGCACGACACCGTAAATGGTTCGCATTCTCGGAACACCGGGCGGAGGACTGCCCTGGATTCACACTGCACGGACGTCGACGTATCAATCGTCAACTAGACTTCGGGCAGCCAATTCATTCTGGCTACCGAGGAGTCGACCGGAAGCGGTGTCCCTCAGCGGCAGAATATCATACACCGTCAGATCCGAGTCAAGACAGATCGGATTCGCGATCGCGAAGGGCTCGTCAGATCCCTACTACGAAGGAAACGCTCGTCGTTCCCGATCCGCCGATATTCAGCGTCTGAAAATTCTTTGCACCTTCGACCTGGTAGGCCCCGGCCTGATTGGTGACCTGAAGGTAGGAGTCGAGAACCTGTCGACAACCGGTCGCCCCAACAGGATGGCCCGCGCCAATCAGTCCGCCACTCGGGTTGATCGGGTGCTTTCCGTCGATCTCGAGCCAGCCTTCTTCGACGGCCTTCCAAGATTCGCCGGGAGCCGTAATGCCGAAGTGATCGATCGCCATGTACTCAGACGTGGTGAAACAGTCGTGGGTCTCGATGCCGTCGATGTCATCAACGCCCGCGATCCCAGCGCGCTTCATGGCGCTCGCGACCGTGCTCCTCACATGCGGCAGGACATACTGTGAATCGGCGCTCTCCGCGACTTTGTCGGCGAACTTGAGTCGAGCCGTGTTATGGCCCCATCCCTTGATTCGCGGAACGTCCGAAAGCTTCTGTCCCATGCCCTTGGCCCATTTTTCGGCGTAGTCCCGCGACGCAAGGAAGAGCGTGACGGCGCCGTCGGTCACTTGTGAGCAATCGGAGATCCGGACTCGGCCACCAATCGCCGGATTATCGTCCGTACGACAGAGCGCGTGATCCTTGTTCATGTACCAGGTTCGCGTCTGCGCATTCGGATTCAACTTCGCGTTGGCGTAATTGATCTTCGATATCTCGGCGAGGTGTTCGTCCTTGAGTCCGTAGCGTTTGTCATATTCATCGCCGAGTTTACCAAAGAGCTTCGGGAAGGGAGCCGAAATGCCCTCCGCCTCATGCTCGTACCAGGCTGCCGTGCCCAGGTAAGACCCGCCGACGTCGGAGGAAACCGTCTTCATCTGCTCGATACCGACAACCGCTTGCAGATCGTAGCGACCGGCTTCGATTTCCGCGGAGGCCGCGAGCAGCGCGATCGAACCGGACGCGCAGGCCGCTTCGTGACGTGCGGTCGGCAGGCCACTGAAAGCAGGATCGACCTCCGTGAAGAAGGCACCGAGATGACCCTGCATGCAATAGAGCTCGGCGGCGAAATTGCCGACATGGGCGCTTTCGATCTCTTCGGGTGCGATCTCGCACGCCTCGAGTGCTCCGCGCACACTCTCTCGCATCAATGCGGAAAAATGCTTGTTCTCCTTCGTCCAGTTACGAGCGAAATCCGTCTGATATCCGCCCAAAACGTAGACTTCAGATCCAGCAGCCATTGTCGAGTCCTCCAGCGATTCTCTTTACGGCAGGCGCGCCCGAAAGAACCATTCTAGTGATCATTCGGCGACGAAGAAACGTCCGATATTGATTCGTTTGTGATTGAAGAAACGCTCGGGCTTTCCCGTCTTTGCTGCTTCGGCCAGTGCGGCAGGGACGCCCAGACCAGCCTCGCCGATCATCCCGACGACGCCCTCTACGCCAATCGCGTCAACGAGCACCGACGGCGGCGCGGCATTGAAACCCAGGCCCATGATTCGGTCGATC
>JAQBEG010000174.1:0-5774 GCA_032123985.1 Deltaproteobacteria bacterium | reverse complement strand
GCTCGGGGCAACCCACCGCCCGAGCGATCTGATCCAAATATCCGGAGATTTCACCGCCAGCTACAGCTCCGACACCGATACGTCGGATGACGGTCTCGTACCCGGTGTGGAATCGACTGGACCCAATTTCAGCGGCTCGCTTCAATACCTGGTCAATGACTGGTTGGTCGAGCGAGGCGTGGGAAGCATATCCGTGCGCTACTTCGAAGGCGATTCGTCCCGCTCATTTGGCGTGGCTGGGTTCTCACGATTCCTCCTGTTCGAGGGATTCCGCTTCGGCCCGAGGCTTCGATGGGATTGGAGAGATTCAGATCTTCAGGGGGAGAGTTCGGCGCTGCGCCCGAGCATCGAGACGGAGTGGCGCTACAAGTCCTTCTTGCTGAACGCGGATGTAGGGGTTCAATGGCTCGAGCCCCTTCCCGGGAGCGAACTACAACGGGACACCACCTATTTCGTGGAATTGGGAATTCGATGGGAATTCTAGTTGAGTCGGAATATCAAGTGACGTGGGCGCGTCCCTGCATGATGGAGTCTCGAAATGTCGCTGACTGAAGCTGTCCTGGTCTACGTGCCACTGCTGCTGCTGACGTGGGTGATCTACGGCAGGCTCCGTTCGCGCGGCAACCAGAATGCATCTCTTGCACTCGAGGAATCTCGCGAAGCGGGCCTGATGCAGCCCGCTTCGCTGCATCCTCTCGTCGATCCCGCAAAATGTCTCGGCTGCGGGTCCTGCGTCGACGTGTGTCCAGAGAAGAAGGTGCTAGGCCTGATCGACGGCAAAGCCGTATTGACGACGCCAGCCAATTGCATCGGTCATGGTGCGTGCAAGACCGCATGTCCCTTCGATGCGATCAAGCTCGTATTGGGAACCGAGGAGCGCGGCATCGATATTCCCATCGTTTCCGAGGATTTCGAGACCAATGTTCCCGGAATATTCGTCGCCGGGGAGCTCGGCGGAATGGGATTGATTCGCAACGGCATCGAACAGGGACGCCAGGCAATCGAGGCAATCGCGCGATTCACACCCACCGTCCGAGCGGGATCCGACGTCCTCGACGTCGTCATCATCGGCGCTGGTCCCGCGGGCCTCTCCGCCACATTGGGTGCCAAGCAGCGCGGTCTCACGTCTGAAACGCTCGAACAAGAATCCATCGGTGGAACGGTGGCCCACTATCCACGGGGCAAGATCGTGATGACCGCTCCAGTCGATCTACCGCTCTATGGGAAGGTCAAGCTCAAAAAGACGACCAAGGAGGCACTTCTCGAGTTGTGGCATAACGTAATCGAGCAGACCGAAATCGCGATCCAACACGGGACGCGCGTCGAGCGGGTTCGGCGTCTCGACGATGGAACGTTCGAGATCCACGCAACCACTCGGCGGCTTCGCACGCGCGCCGTATTGCTTGCGATCGGGCGCCGGGGCACGCCTCGGAAGCTGGGTGTCTCAGGAGAGGATCAATCCAAGGTCGTCTATCAATTGATCGACCCCGAACAGTATGCGGGCCAGAGCATTCTCGTCGTGGGCGGGGGTGACAGCGCTCTCGAAGCAGCCTGGTCACTGGCAGACACTCCGGCTACGGACGTGACGCTCTCCTACCGAAACGACGGTTTTGGGAGAGCGAAACCCAAGAACCGGGAATCGATCGAGCGAGCGCAAGCCGCAGGGCGCCTGCGGGTTCTGCTTGGCTCGAAGGTCATCGGGATCAACGAAGATTCTGTCGAGCTGGAAACCCAAAACGGTTCATTGGTGCTCGACAACGATGCGGTCATCGTCTGCGCCGGCGGTATCTTGCCGACGGAATTCCTTCGATCCATGGGCATCGATATCGTGACCAAGACAGGACAGGCCTGATGTTCGCCGCGCCAACGGTCAGGGCATTCGTATGGGCGACCCCGACCCGATTGGCCCGATCATTCTCTCTTTGCCTAACCCTCCTGATGATCGTCGGGAGTACATTCGGACCCTCTCATGCCGAGACGACAGCATCCGGGAAGCCCAATAGACAAGTTCCCGCAGCGGTGGACCCGTCAATCCCCAGAGCAGAGATGGCCGTGCGAATGCGAAACTTCGAAAAGGCTATCGCGATCTGGAAGGAAGCCGCAGGTCGGGGAGTTCCCGAAGCAGCATATCGCCTTGGTGTGGTCTACCGATCCGGAACGGGAGTCGAAAAGGACATCCGCGAGGCGGCGAAGTGGTTCGACGCCGCCGCTCAGCGCGGAAATCCTGACGCTCAATTCGCGCTCGGAATTTTCTATCAAAACGGTACGGGCGTGCGGCAGAATCGAGACGAGGCCCTTCGCCTCCTGGGCCTGGCCGCTCGCGGAGGGAATCGAAAGGCGGGCGAGCATCTGGGCCGCATCCAAAAGAGTGGCAAGAACGCCTACGCGACCGCTGATGCCCGCATTCTCGCAAATCGAGCGGATCCCAGGGAAGCCCTCGCCCAGGCGATTCGCGCGGGTGATTCCGGATCCGCGCGCGAAGCCCTTGCGCGTGGCGCACCCGTAAACGGCGCTCCGGGTGACTCCAAGCACAGGCGGCCCCTGATTTTCGCGATCGAGCGCGAGCAACTCGAGATACTCAAGACACTGCTCAAACACGGCGCTGATCCCAATGTACGCTCACGCGCGGGAGAGCCCGCCCTCATCGTCGCAATACGTACCAAGAAACGGGCGTCAGTCCGCGAACTTTTGCAAGCGGGAGCCTCGTCGGATGCTGCGGCGGTCAGCGGATACACACCGCTCATGGAAGCGGCACGAATGGGCGATAGCCATCTCGTCAGAGATCTGATTGCCACGGGCGCCGATGCGAAACGAGTCCTGGCCGATGGCACGAGTGCGGCGGGAATTGCTCGGCGCTTCGGCAACGACGAGCTGTCGCGTGAACTCGAGAGCCGGGGTGCACCGATCCTGGCGTCTACGAATCCCGCAGAGAGACTTGCGGCACTCGAAAAGCGTTCTGCTCGCAGTGGCGATCTCAGTCCGTCAATGCCGCCTGTCGTGGAAGCCGCTCGACGGGGTGACGTCGAACTCATACAAGAAATGGTCGGTCTCAAAATCGACCTCGCGGTGGCGGACTCAGAGGGCGGCAATGCGCTGACGCGGGCCGCCGCCAATGGGCATGCCGAGGTGTTGAAGCTGCTCCTGTCGGCAGGTCTCGATCCCGAGTTGCCCGGACGAGAGGGCGCGACAGCGTTGATGCGCGCGATGGCTTCTCAAAGCGAGGACGCAGATCGAGCGTTCGAGGTTCTGCTCGACTCCGGAGCGGACCCCCACGCCCGAGATCGCGCAGGTCGCGCAGTCATCGACTACGCAGTATGGGGGGCCACTAAACGAAAACTCGAACTCATTCAGGCGGCCGGAGGTTCCTGGACGCCTGTTGGCATTGAAGCGGTGCTAGGGGACGCGGCAAGCGCCGGTCGCGCTCAAGTCGTCGAAGCGCTTCTTCCCTTCGTCGCAGGAGCGGGAAGTCGATCGGGTGCCGTATGCCGAGCAATCGAGCAGGGACATGGAGAGATTCTCGACCTGCTTGCTTCGACGCCATCCGCTCTCGAAGGAGATTGTGGCGAAGGCCGAACGCCTCTCACTGTGGCGGCACACAAAGGCGACGTCGACCTGGTCCGACGGCTCATCAAGGCGGGCGCGAAACCCGACGGTGGCCCATCCCAACGCGATACGGCGCTCATCGCGGCGGCGGGGCGGGGCCATACTGAACTCGTCGAACTGCTCATTCGAACCGGCGTCGACGTCAACCGGCGCGGAACAAGACGAATGACAGCGCTGATGGCCGCCGCTTCGAATGGCCATGCTGACCTCGCGAAGGCTCTGCTCAATGCCGGAGCCGATCGTGGAATGAGAAGCGATACGAAGCAGACGGCGCTCGATCTGGCGCGGCAATCGGAGAACACGAAAACCGTCGAGGCGATCGAATCCTTTCAACCTGCCTGGCGGGATTGGTTCGCGCCAGCGGCGAAATAGACGGCGCGCGCTTGCGCCGTCCCTCCTGAAAAAAGACGATCATCAAGAGAATCATCGCGCAGACACACAGCCGAACGTGGCCTGCTGTCACAGCTCGGGGGTATGCGAACACAATACGGCCTGCATGTTCAGGTCGTGATCTCGACAGCCCTGGCATGGGCGTCGCATCAAAGTCACACTGAACAAGACGCCCCCCGTCTACACGAGGACATGACATGTCGACCGACCAGAACTCAGCTGATACCACGCTCGAGCGGGGGCCAATCGAGCGCGTGCGGCCGAAACAATTCTGGACCGTGTTCGGGCTGATGCTGATCGCCGGTCTCAGCATGAGCGCCTCGAGTGGCGCCGAGCCTGCAACAAACGAAGCGCCTCGACCGACGATGCGCCTCGTCTTCGACGAAATGAAAGTATTGATCCCGTTGAGCCTGAGCGACGGCCAATGGACCGATCCGAAAAACAGGACCAGAATCCTCGAAGCGCTCGATCGTCTAGAGAGGGCCGCGGACACACTCGAAAGACATGGCCGCACTCGCGAGGCCGGATTCGACGAGCTGGCGCTGAATCTCGCGCGCGATCTGCGAGAGGCACGAGAGCACTATCGAGAAGGCGCGTACGATGAGTCTCGATTCTTCCTGACCGGCAGCCTTCAAAACTGTGTGTCGTGTCATATCCGCCTCCCTTACGAGCGCAGCTTTCCACTGGCGGATCAGCTGATCGATCAGGTCGAGATCCAGAATCTCGATCCGCGCGAGAAAGCATGGCTCTTCGTAACGGTGCGACGTTTCGAACCCGCACTCACCGTTTGGGAAGGCCTCATGCGCGATCCGGCCGTTTCACCTGCACAGCTCGATGCGGGCGGTGTTCTCGTCGACTATCTGAATGTCGTTATACGTGTACGATCGGACGTTCCCCGGGCGCGTCGAGAAATGGCCGCCCTCGCGATGCGACCGGATCTTCCCCTTTATCTCGCACGCCGATTGGGCGAATGGCGAAGCGCCCTGGATTCACTTCAATCGAAAAAATTCGGGCCGAGTACCAAACCGTCTCTCGAACTGGGCTCTTCCCTTGCTGAGGAGGCCGGAAAGATCTCCGAGGGACCCTTCGGCCGCGACGGTCTGATCCAGGATCTGGCGGCGGCAAGCCAACTCGTCAGGTGGCTCGAGCTCGATCGAGCCCGAAGAGAAAGCGTCACTAAGAATCCGAGTGCCCGCGAAAGGCTCGAAACGGCCCAAGCCTACTATTGGCTGGGGGTTGTCGAGGCGCGCAGCCTCGATGGGTTTTGGGTCAATCTCTCGGAGCGACATCTCGAGGCTGCGATTCGATCAGATCCGAAGGGACCCCTCGCAGAACGGGCCTATGCGCGGCTCGAGGAAACCCAGGTGCTGGGTTACGGCGGCGCGTCGGGCTCCCATCTGCCCGCGGATGTCTGGACCAATCTGAAGGAGCTCCGCGAACTGATCGGTGTCGAGTAGACTCGGGGATCATGAGCCCGGGGCAGACCAACGATCGACAGCCAGAGCGACACCGATGGACTCTTCCGCCTGATTTAGTGCGAAGAAAATCCATGCTGCCGGAGATCCTTCGCTTCCAGCCGGGTCATCGAATCCACTATTTCGATCGTGGCCGCGAGGCGATCGACGCCATGCTCGAAGCGATCGACCGCGCAGAGCATCACATCCATCTCGAAACCTACATCATGCGAACTGATGAAACCGGTCGTCGCATGCTTGCGCATCTCGCAGAACGTGCAGAGGAAGGTGTCTCGGTTCGACTCATCTTCGACGCCGTCGGGTCGC
>JAQBEG010000173.1:0-3303 GCA_032123985.1 Deltaproteobacteria bacterium | reverse complement strand
ACCGCCAGGGCGAAGGCGGGATTGCCCAGATAGAGATTGAAGCGCTGAATCATCACGATCTCGACAATGATGTAGCCCAGGCCGAGCGCCCCAAAGAAGCCGACCCAGCGAAGTCGCTCGGCGCGCGCGAGCGTTGCCATTATTTCGGAGCCCTTTCGCCTTCCGCTGAAGACCAGTGGTAGCCCGATCAACACACAGGCAACGGCGGCCGACGCGCAGAGGGCTGTGAGAAGCGCCACGCTGCCCAGGGGTAGGGGTTGTCGTGCATAGGGCGGGGCCGGCAATCCGATGCGATGAGCCGCCCAGCCGACGATCGGAACCCGGTCGAAAAAGAATGGTCGGTTGTCCGTCGTCGGTCGCAGATCGAAAGGCGCGCTCGCGATCAGCGCATTCGCCTGCTCGTCGGTCCCGAGCAGGGCTTCGAAGGGAGTCTGTCCGTTCGGATCCGGGTCGAAGGTGGCCGCATAGGGAATCAGGAAGAGCATCTCCCTGGTCCAGTCCGCCAGCGCGTCGATTTCTTCGGGTTCGAAGGGCGTCTTCTTGATCAGAATCGTGGCGAGCGATTGGCGGTGTGTGTGTCGGGGATCCGTGCGTACGATCGTGACGTGACGCGCGGGATCGGAAATGCCACGGGCGCGAAGCGCCTTGCGCGCGAGGGAGACGACGCGCAGTACCTCATCGGGAGGCGCGCCGTACCATCGTGAGAAGCTGATCATGCCGTTGGGCTTGAGCGCTTCGAAATAATCGTCGAAGGCTTCAACCGTATACAGGCTGTTCTCGGCAAGGGCGTAAGCACCGGCCGCGGATGCGGCCCAGGTATCGACGAGGGAGGCGACGATCAAATCGTATCGGCCCGTTTCGCGACGGACGAAGCTGCGTCCGTCTTCTACATGGATCTCGACCCCGGGATAGTCGACGTAAAGTCCGGAGGTGAATTCCCGAAAGTCCGTGCGCATCAGATCGACGGTGACGTCATTGATCTCGACGCCTGTCACCTGAGCCGCGCCCGCTGCCACCGCCGCGAGCACGTCGCGTCCACCGCCTGCACCGATCACGAGCACGCTCTCATGCGGACTGAGGTCTGTCGCGTCCCGATCCGTGTTTGACCTCGCGGGCGTCCTTGATGAGATGTGATGCGCTGCGGACGCGACATCCCAAAGCAGATACTCGACGGACTTCGGATCGCCGTCGAAGCCGACGATTTGCGTCATCGCGTCGGCGTCGTAGATCAAATGCAGCTCGTGCACACGGGTCGATAGTCGGGAACTGAATCCCCAGCTCAGCGGCGCACGCTTCTCGGCAAGCGACGCTGGTGTGCCGCGGACTTCCACGCGAGAGAACGAATTCCAACGCGTCGCGAGTGCCGGCGCGATCGGTTGCCCCTTCGCGTATTGAAGGTCGAAAAAGGGGCTTCCAGCGTTGGTGAATGCCGCGATCAAGAGGCCGATGACGGCCAACGCGTTCAGCCCCCGTGTGAGGGGGGCACGCGCCAGCACGAGGCCCGCCAGGCTGGCGATCGCCGCTGCTACGAGGAGAGCATTCGGGGCGCCGAGATGACGAACCAGCGGAGACATCGCGAGGCAGGCGACGCCGGCCCCGAGCAGATCGCAGAAGTACAAGCGATTCGCTTGCTCGGAATGGAAAGCGAGGATCTGCGCCACGATCAGACCGCCGAAGGTCATGGGACAGGCCGTCAGAGCGAAGATCTTGAGCACGCGCCACCAGTTGTCGGCATTCGATTCGAGGAGCACCGGCGTATTGAAGGCCACGCGGGCGGCGATCAAGAGACTCGCGGCAAGCCCGAGGCAAAGATAGGGCGTGAGGGTCAGGACGTTGTCCTTGCGGAAGACACTCGGAAGCAGGTTGACCAACAGTCCGCCGAGTCCGAGGCCGAGCATCGCGAGCGACACGGCCAAGAACGAGAAGTGATGAAACATCACGACTGAGAAGATGCGCGTCAGCAGGAGCTCGATCAGCAAGACCGCGAGGCTGACGAGGAAGATGCCGGGGCCGAGTGTGCGCATTCTCCCCTTTGAAATCTCGGCCGCGCTGCAGTTCACCTTTTTGAGCTCCTCACTCGGTCGCGATTCGATGGTGTTCGCGGCGGAAAAGTACCGCACACCGTGCGGGCATGGTGGACCGCGATCGGCGATAGGGTTGGACGCGATGAACGCCGAGCACGGCCTTAATTCACGTCCTGCGTTGCAACGGACCTCGATGGACTCGCGTGGATCGGAATTCAGTGCTTTAGCGGCACCTTTTTGGCCTGTCGAAAGATATTCCCTTCGCCGCATCGATTCGCGAGCGATCCCACGAACCGCTCGACAAGGTGACGCTGGCCGAAGTCAGCTTCGGCCGAGAATATGCGGTGCTCACGGAGCGATCAAAGGTCAAGAGAAGAACGATGGAGCGAACGAACCAGGAGTACCTGACCCAGAAGGCGGCTTGGGTAGAAAGTGAAGTCTGTCCCCTAGCAAAACGCGTCCATTGTCCCGATCATTTTGACCACTTACACTTCGCACTTAAGGAGCTGTTGAGAAATGGCGTCCTTGACCTTGAAGAAAATCCATGCCAACCCTTCGATCCAAAAAATGCCTTTTGGCCATCACTGTGCTGATTGTATTGGCCAGCCTCGCGTATCGGTACAATCACGGGCCCTGGGTTGGACAGTTCTATCAGAATCCCGACTTCACGGGGAAGCCCATTTCTCACCGATATCGTTGGATCGTCGCTGACTGGGGACAAGGCAAACCTTTCCGCGACTGGGGCGAAGGGTCTTTTAGTGCACGCTGGAATACGTGTTTGATTCTGGACGAGGACAAAGACGTTCGCTTCCAACTGATCGCGAATGGCTACGGCCGCTTGTACATCAATCACGAAATCTTGATCGACCAGTGGTACCCCGAACCCCTAACCGAAGACGATCAGTTCATTCACCTCGAAAAAGGCGTTCACGCGCTGCGCGTTGACTATGTCAGTCATGAGAATGGTGCCGCTATCGAATTGTGGGCCCATACGCCCGAATCCTTCGACACCATTTTGAAACCGCGCAACCTGTTTGCCCCCAAGGACCGGGAGAGTGCTCAGTCTTGCAACGCTTTCTAGAACAACGCCTTCCTGGAAACCCTTGGGACTGCGCCAGTGGGATCTTGTTTTGTGTATTGGTACTGATAGGCCTGGTTGTTTTTGATGATTACGGTCTAACGTGGGATGAGCACGCGCACCTGATGGCCGGTGATCGTACCCTGAAGTACTACCTATCGGGTTTCTTTGACATCAACACGCTGACCAACAACCGCTGGG
>JAQBEG010000172.1:0-11832 GCA_032123985.1 Deltaproteobacteria bacterium | reverse complement strand
CGCTGCCTTCGTCTGACTAGCGACGTTGGGTCAGCGCGCGCGTCGAACGCATTGGATTTCATCGAGAACATCGAGAGCATCGAGAGCATAGGACTGCCATGAATCTGATGATGCTCCTAGAGATGGCGTCCGGCGCCTACGGAGATCGCACGGCCTTTCAGAATGGTGACGATTGCCTGACCTATCAACAGCTTTTCGATGCGGCTGGGAGATTGGCTGCGACCCTCGACGATGGGCGCACGAAACACCTCGCGATGCTCGATGAGACGACGCTCGCGCTTCCGATCAGTGTGTTTGGTGCGTCGTGGGCTGGGATTCCATTCGCCCCATTGAACTATCGCTTGACCGACGCTGAACTCGATTCCCTGATCGGACAGCTCCAACCGGGTCGACTGATTACGGACTCGGAGCGCGCGGAGCGCTTCGGTGATGAGTTTCGCTCGCCCGATGGTCTTCATTCCGTCAACGTCGCCTCGCGTGAGGCGATGCTCGAGTCGGTTCGGAGCGAGGGCGCCAAGATGCGCGACCCGAATTGGTCTATGGAGCCCGAGGATACGGCGATTCTTCTTTTCACGAGCGGCACGACGGGCGCGCCGAAGGCCGCGGTGCTTCGTCAGAAGCATCTCGTTTCCTACGTTCTGGGCACCGTCGAATTCATGAGTGCGGACGAAACGGACGCATCTCTGAATTGCGTTCCGCCCTATCATATTGCGGGGATGGCGGCGATCGCGAGTTCGGTCTACTCCGGACGACGTGTCGTTCAGTTGCCTGCTTTTACCGCACGATCATGGCTCGAAACGGCGCGCGCACAGCAGATCACGCACGCATTCGTCGTGCCGACCATGCTGTCCCGGATCGTCGCTGAAATGGAAGGGGAGGGGGATGTGGGAATTCCCAGTCTACGCGCCCTCTCCTACGGTGGCGGCAAGATGCCGCAGTCGGTGATCGAAAAGGCGATGCTCCTCTTTCCCAACTGCGACTTTACGAACGCCTACGGACTGACAGAGACGAGTTCGACGATTTCGTTGCTGGGGCCGCAGGAGCATCGGGACGCCATATCGAGTGACGACGACGCGGTGCGGCGCCGCATCGTGTCGGTCGGTCAGCCGCTGCCGACGATCGAGGTCAGCATTCGTGACGCGGATGATGGGACGCTCCTGCCTGCCGGTGAGCGAGGCCTGATTTATGTTCGGGGGGAACAGGTTTCTGGCGAATACCGCGGTCAGGGCAGCCTTCTCGACGAAGACGGATGGTTCAACACGCGCGACGGCGGATTCGTGGACGAAGCCGGGTATCTCTTCCTGGAAGGTCGAATGGATGATGTCATCGTGCGCGGCGGCGAGAATATGTCGCCCGGAGAAATCGAGGACGTACTGCTCGCTCACGAGTCGGTCTCGGACGCAGCCGTGATCGGTGTTGCCGATGAGCAATGGGGTGAAGCGGTTGCCGCCGTCGTCGTACTCAAAGCCGGCGCCGTGTCCTCCGTCATCGAGTTGCAACAGTGGGTCAAGGACAGGTTGCGTTCATCGCGCACTCCCGAACGGATCGAGTTCTGGAATGAGTTGCCCTATAACGAGACTGGGAAGCTGCTGCGCCGAAAGGTCCGCGAGGCGCTTCGAGAATCCGATTGACCTCCCGTCCCGTCCCGTGCCTTTCAGCGGCCGAGTTGGGGCGACTCCTGATCGCACCGGATGCCGGAGAACAGCTTTCGCCGCTTGACGGTCCAGGCGCACTGGTTCTAGACCTCTCGCAGACATCGAGCGCGCAGGCTCGTCGATGGCGGAGCACGCTTCTCGACAAGCTGCCCAGCCTCCCCTGCGTAACGATTGCGATCGAAGGTGACGCCGGCGAGGAGTCGATGCGAGCGCTCGAGATTGCTTGCGACGTTGTTCTCGCAGGCTCCTCTGAATTGGAAGAATTGCTCGCGGGCTTCGAAAAGACACCGATCTCGGCGTTGGCATTCGTTCAGCTCCTGCGGACATCGCCGACCCCATCTAGCCAATCGACCTACGCCGGCCTCGTTGCGGAATCTTTTGTCTATTCGACGCTCCAGGCGGGCACCGAATTCCAAGCCTGGCTCGCCGGAAGACGTCAGCGCCCATCAAAGAATCTCGAGAACGAAGGGCCCGCCTGTCGGCTCCGACGCGACCGAGACAGGCTCGAGATCAATCTTTCTCGACCCGCCAAGAAGAATGCGTTCTCGCGGTCGATGCGGGATGCGCTCGTCGAAGCATTGCATCTTGCGATCGCCGATCCTTCGATCGAAGAGGTCGTACTTCGAGGCGACGGCGACTCCTTCTGTAGCGGTGGAGATCTGGATGAGTTCGGCTCCTTTTCCAATCCGGCCGAGGCGCATTTGATTCGAACAACGCGAAGTCCGGCGATGCTGCTGGCGCGGCTTGCGGGTCGTATTCGCGCGGAAGTGCACGGTGCGTGCATTGGCGCGGGCACCGAGCTGCCGGCGTTCGCGAATCGGGTGGTGGCTGCGGAGGAGAGTTTTTTTCAGTTGCCCGAGGTCGGTCTTGGGCTGATTCCTGGCGCCGGCGGAACGGTCAGCCTGCCGCGACGGATCGGGCGACACAAAACCGCCTGGCTCGGGCTTTCCGGCAGCCGGATCGACTCGCAGACCGCGCTTGTATGGGGGCTGGTCGATGAGGTGCGACTCGGGCAGCATGTCTAATCGATGTTGCGCCGCGGCGCGTTGAGGAACCGAAATGGCTGGACCGCTAGATGGAATCAAAGTTGTAGAAATGGGTGTCTGGGTCGCGGGACCCGCCGCGGGCGGCATCCTTGCGGATTGGGGTGCGGATGTCGTGAAGATCGAGCCGCCGGGAGTCGGGGATCCTTCACGGCTCTTCAAGACGATGCTCGGCGGAGATCTTCCATTCAATCCGATCTTCGAGAACGACAATCGCAGCAAGCGCAGCATCATCGTCGATCTGCGAACGCCCGAGGGGCTCGAAATCGCGCGCGAACTCATTGCCGATGCCGATGTTTTTGTTTCGAATGTCCGTGCGGCGGCGCTCGCGCGCCTCGGTCTCGATCCGGAGACCCTATGCGAGCGTTTTCCGAAATTGATCTACGCGCTCATTACGGGGTACGGACGCGACGGAGAGGAAGCGGATCGAGCGGCTTATGACATCGCTGCCTTCTGGGCACGTTCGGGAATCGCACATTCGCTCACCCAGGCGAATTCACCGCCGCCGCACCAACGCGGTGGGATGGGCGACCACAACGCCGGTCTAGCCGCTGCGGCTGGTGTCTGCGCCGCGCTCTTCAATCGAGAGCGAACTGGAAAAGGACAGATAGTCTCGACATCGCTCCTACGTCAGGGCATTTATACCCTCTCCTTCGATCTGTCCGTCGCGATCCGTTATGGCGTGCCGATCATGATCGGAGATCGGAAGACGATGGGAAATCCAGCGATCAATTGTTATGCGGATTCCGAGGGTCGATTTTTCTGGATCGTTGGGCTCGAAGGTGAACGCCATTGGCCGTCCCTGGTACGAGCGGTCGGACATTCTGAATGGCTCGAAGACCCCCGCTATGAGAAGCCACGCGAGCGGGCGATGAACGCCGCTGGTCTGATCGAAAAGCTCGACGCGATTTTTGCGACCCGGACGCGCGAAGAATGGGGCGAGATCTTCGATGCGGAGGTCGACCTCTGGTGGGCTCCGGTTCAGTCGATAGAGGAAGTCATCGCGGATCCGCAGGTCCATGCGGCCGGCGCCTTCGTCGAAGTTCCCGATGGCGTCGGCACGACGATGCTGCCCGCTACACCCGTTGACTTCGATGGTACGCCGTGGGCCCCGCGGTCGATGGCCCCGGAGCACGGTGAACACACCGATGAAATCCTGCAGGAGATCGGTCGAGGGAGACAGGAAGTCGCTGGCTTGAGAGAGAAGGGTGTCGTCGCCTGAGGGGGTGGAGACGCTAGAAGGCGAAGCGCACTCCGCCGACCTGCCAGGAGTAGAAGAAATTCTGTCCGAGGGTCTCTTCAGGAAGGAAGTTGAACATCATCTGCGAGCCAAGGAAGACGCGCTCGCTGAAGCGGTATTCGAGACCAAATCCGAAATTGACCATGAATCCGGCAGAACTGTCGTCGTTTCGTCGATTGTCGTCTTCGAGGTATGCGAAGCCTATGCCGAGAAAACCATAGGGGCGCACCCGGTCAAAATCCTCTCCCGGGAGATCGGGGATCGCGACGCCCACGTTCAAAGACGGCGCCACGACCGTATTGTTGTCATGAATACCGATCTGAAACATCGGCCCCGCGAAAACCCATTGATCGAAGGCGTAGGGAGCCTCGATATTCATCAGAAAGGCGTTCGGATCGTCTATGAAGCCGATTCCAGCTCGGAGCGACCAGCCGGGCGACGAGCCACCTTGGCTCTGTGTGGCGGTCGGTTCAGACCAGGCGTCGTCCGATTCACTGCCCCAATCCTGAGACTGCGAAACGCCTGGCAGTGCAAGCGAGAACAGAATGAACGAGCAGGACAGGCTGACGAGAGCGGCCAGACCAACCTGCGATCGAACGCGAGCGAGGGCAACCCCATGGAATATCTTGGGTGAATCAATCGTGCGTGAATCAGTCGTGTTCGAACCTGTTGGTGATTGAAACATCGCGGCCTCCCCGGATGCGGGCGTGCGGATCGATGCGCGGTAGGGTCCGTGAATCATCCTGAGAACGCAAGATGCGATCGAGTCGGTATTTGAGGGAGAAGGATGCTGATCGGTTTTCTGTGGAACCTTTCCGCATGATCGTGGCACGGGCTGAATCCGAGGAGGACACCGAAGTGAAGGGCACGCTCAGTGCTTGTCGCGTCTGCGCTGGACCAGTCGTCTTCGCATATTCCGTGCGTGAGATGATGATCGGGACGCGCGATTGCTTCGACTATTTTGATTGCCAGCATTGTGGCTGCTTGCAGATCGGTGCGATTCCCACGAATCTCGACCGCTACTACGTCGGGCCGTACTGCACGAAGAACCAGCGATTGCATGTCGGCGAACCCGGCGGACGTTTTCGCCTCCGGCGTCGATTGACGCGTCTTCGACTCGACGAAGGTGACATCGCCCGCGCGCTCTCCGGTCGCCGTTATGGACGATTCGAGTGGTTTCGGCGCACGCGCACCGGCCTACACGACGAAATTCTCGACGTCGGCTGCGGTTCCGGCCGCCTGCTGCATCGTCTCTACGCCGAAGGCTTCGAGCGACTGACCGGAATCGACATCCACATCGAACCGAGCTCAGGAGAGGGCGTCTGTCCGCGCTTCGAGCGTGTCTCGCTCGAGGACCATCGTGGGCGCTACCACCTCGTCATGGCCCATCACAGTTTCGAACACATGGCAGATCCCGTACGCGCCTTCGCGGCGTTCGGCAATCTGGTCGAAGAGGGTGGATATCTCGTGCTGAGATTGCCGCTCGCCGATTGCTGGGCCCGTCGAGAATATAGAGCCGACTGGGTTCAGTTCGACGCGCCCCGTCATCTCCATCTTCATACGCGACGCAGCATCGAGACCCTCGCAGCTCGATCGGGATTTCGGATTGCGCAGGTGGTCGACGATTCAGGTCCTTTTCAGATCTGGGGCAGCGAACTCTATCGCCGCGATATCGCGCTGACGGACGCAGGTCGCGCCGGGCGTACGGTCCTCGGTCTGTCCGAACGCCTCGCAGCCCGATCGCTCGCACGCAAATTGTCGCGCTCTGGAATCGGCGACCAGGCTTGCTTCTACCTTCAACGCACGGTCGAACCACGCAGCGCGCAGGCCAGCCGCGTCATCCCGCACTCGGTTAGAGAAAACTCGGGCGGGTTCCGATGATGCCTTCCGCTTCGAGGTGCTCGATCTCGCTCTCGTCGAGTCCGAGGTCACCGTGCAGGACCTCTCGATTATGCTGTCCCAGCGTCGGCGGGGGGCTGCGATGCAGGTCGCGCTCGAAACCCGAGAAGGTTGCGGGAAATGCTGGATACCGCGTCTCGCCCGTATAGGCGTGTTTCAGAGTCTGAAAGAAACCACGTGAGGTCAGCTGCGGATTGGGCATCAGCGAGTGGTTGTTGACGGATGCGGCAGCAGGTACGCCTTCGGCGAGGAGCGCGCCAAGCACTTCATCACGTGGGCGTGTCCGGATCCAGGCGGAAAGTCGCGCGACAAGCATGTCGTGGGCGGCCAGTCGACCTCGGTGTGTCGAGAGTTCATCGGAGAGTCGCCAGTCCTCCGCGTCGAGTACACGGCAGAGCCCGCGCCACTCGTCATCGGTCGTTACGCTGACCGCGATGCGTTCCGACTCAGCATTCGTCTCGAACAGGCCCTGAGGTGCGGCGGAAGGCATCGCGTTTGCGGATCGACCGAGCAACACACCGTAGGCCGAGTATTCGATGACCTGCTCGGCTGCGACCGCCAGCGCAGGTTCGACGAGCGCCACCTCGACGACTTGGCCGCGGCCGGTTCGTCGCCGCTCCTCGAGTGCGAGTCCGATGGCGAAGACCGCATGAGCGCTGCCCAAAGGGTCACACGCGCCGCGAACCACGAGCGGCATGTCTTCGTATCCCGTCACCCAGGCGAGTCCGCTGACCTGCTCGACGGTCATCGCGAATCCAGCCCGATCGCGCCAAGGCCCATCCAACCCGAAGGCCGGCATGCGAACGAAGATTGCGCGCGGGTTCAGCGCCTTGACTGTTTCTTCGTCGAGTCCAAAGGCCGGCATCACGCGCGCCGAGAAATTCTCGATCACGATGTCGGCGTCGGCTATGAGTCGCTTGAGGAGGCCTAGTCCGAGTTCGTGGTCGAGCCGAAGGGTGATGTCGCGCTTTCCCGGATTCGCACCGTGGAAGACATGGGACCACTCCCAGAGGGTTTCGTTGCGGACCGAACCCGCAAAGCGCATCCCGTCGGGGCGTTGGATCGACTCGACCTTGATCACGTCGGCACCGAAATCGGAGAGAATGGACGTCGTGTAGGGACCGGCCCAGAACGCGGTCAAGTCGACGACGCGAAGGCTGTCGAAGGGGAGATCGGAGCCACCCAGGGGCGCACTGCGAATCGGTACGCTCTTCTCTAGAGATCCCAGTAGTTGTTCCCGGTCTTCATCGAGCAGAGACGTTCGGCCGATCGCCGCGGGCTCCGTCGTTTCGAGTCGCCAGGGAGCGCGCGGTTGAAGAAAACCGCCGGGCGTTCGTTGGAAGATCTCTCGCGCGATCATGTGATCGAAGTTGGGAAGATCCTGGCCATTGCCGATCGGGGTGACGGGGATGCGCAGGAGTTCGCAGAGTTCGATGATCTCGTTCGTCGTTCGCTCGCGCGTCCAGGACTGGATGAGTCCCTGAATGAAGTCGATCTGCTCCATCCGTTCGCGACCTTCGAGAAAACGCGGGTCCTTCGCGAGCTCTTGTTGGCCCATCATGGAGCAGAAATCGGTCCATTGTTGACCGGTCAGCGTGCAGACGCCGACATATCCGTCCGACGTTGGTTCGATCGAAGGGATTTCGACCGAGCGTGGAATCAAGCCGCCGAAGAATTGGCTGCCAAGATCGCCGAAGACCGTGAGGCATTGGATCATGGCTTCGAAGCTCGAGAGATCAACAATGTGGCCCTCGCCGATTTGGCGGGTGGAGCGCCAGGCAGCGAGTGCAGAGACCGCAGCGAAGCTTCCCGCTATCCATTCGCCGAGGCGTCCGCCAGCAGCGACGGGTTCACGGTCGGGAAGTCCTCGGTATTCGACGGAGCCGGTGGCGGCCTGGAGCGTGAAGTCGTTGGCGGCACGATGTGCCCACGGGCCCACCTGGCCCCAAGGTGAAATTCGAACGACGGTCAATCGAGGATTGGCTTCGAGCCAGACCTCCGGTGATAGGCCACGCGCTTCGAGCCCTCCCGCGCCCCAATCTTCGATCACGATGTCTGCCCGCTCGGCGAATGCACTGAAGCGAGCGCGGTCCTGTGCGTCGCGGGGGTCGAGCACGATACTCCGCTTCCCGGCGTTCAGATACTGGAAGAGAGGGCTGGGCTCGTCGGCGGCGAGATCTTGCTGTGACGCAGTCCATCGACGCATCGGGTCGCCGCCGGGCGGCTCGATCTTGGTGACCTGTGCGCCCGCGTCGACGTAGAGTTTACTTGCATAGGGACCTGCGATGTTCGATGAGAGATCGAGGATCCGAAGCTCATCGAAGGGGCGCGAGACTTCTTCCGGCATTGGCTATCGAATCCTCCGCAGAGAATCTAACATCGATCGAGGGCGTTCGGGTTGTCTCAGGGTGGAGGGACGGGTCGGCGCAAGAAATTATCGAATCAAGGAGCGGTCAACGTGTTGACGGATTTTGACGGAAAAGTAGCGGTCGTGACCGGCGCGGCGAGCGGGATCGGTCGGGCGCTGTGCGAGAAGTTTGCCTCACTAGGGATGAGCGTTGTGATGGCGGATATCGAGGCGGCCGCGTTGCGAGAGACTGCCGAACAAGTCGAAGCGACCGGCACACAGGTGCTTGCCATGGATGTCGATGTCTCTCAAAGCGACGAACTCTCGCGCCTCGCGGAGGGTACCCTCGAACGATTCGGGAAGGTGCACGTGCTGTGTAACAATGCCGGCGTATTTGCAGGTGGTTTGACCTGGGACGCGATCAACACGGATTGGGACTGGGTGCTCGGCGTAAATGTCTATGGGATCTTGCATGGAATTCGAGCATTCGTGCCGATCATGCTCGAGCAGAACGAGCCGGGTCATATCGTCAACACCTGTTCCATGGCCGGGTTGATCAATATGCCGCTCTCGGGCGCGTACAACGTGAGCAAGCATGCGGCGCTGTCGCTGACCGAGACGCTCTATCACGAACTCAGAATGAAAGAGGCACCGATTGGCTGCTCCGCGCTCTGTCCCGAACTCATCCGCACGCGGATCGCGAACTCGGCTCGCAATCGGCCAGCCCATCTGAAGCGGCCAGAAGAGGCCGCTACGCCGGAGATGGACATCGCCGAGAACGCGATTCGCTCGGTCATCGAGACTGGACTCGATCCGTCCGTGATGGCCGAACGCGTCCATCAGGGAATCATGCAGGACCGTTTCTATCTGCTCGCGGATGAGGGGACGACCTGGGACGAGGCCTGTCGGTCTCGACTCGAGGACATCCGATTGCGACGCAACCCGAGTTTCGGCATCACCACTGGAACGAACTAAGCGGTGAAACGTTCGCTCCTCTATCAAATCGGGTCTCTCACGCATATCGAGTTCGACGCGATGCTCGAAGAAGTCCAGCTCGCGGAAGAGTTGGGCATCGACACGGTATGGTGTTTTCCCACGGCGGGTGCGGACGGCGATTTTCGCGAGAGCGCGCCTTCGATCTGGCTTTCTGCACTGGCTAGTCGCACGGAGCGTATTCGACTCGGGTGGGGACTCCCCGCCATGACACCACCTGGCCAGCCTCCGATGAGAGTCGCCGAACAAGCCGCGTCGATCGATCTCGCATCGAAGGGCCGACTCGAACTCGCGTTGTTGCCCGACGGAGATCTGACAGAGGAAGAAGCCGGGTCGTGGGACGAAGGCGCACGCATGTTGGTCGACATGTGGGACGCAGCTACGTTTTCGTGGACGTCCGCGCGCTTCGCCGTTCTTCCGGTCGACGTCGTCCCCAAGCCCGCGCAGCATCCCCATCCTCCGCTCTGGATTGCGGGCTGGTCAGCAGATCATGCGACGCGCGCGGGCGAGGGCGGTTTCGCTTTTCTCGACATCTCGGGTGGAACGGACACGACGCTCATGCTTCATCGGGATCGATATACCGAGGCGAGGGCAGGCGTAGATCCCCACGTGCTCGTCTCTCCCGGCCTTTACGGGATCGCAGTCGAACTCGACGCGGCTCCGGCCGAAGTGGATCGACTCGCTCGTTGGGAGGATCTCGGTATAGACGAGGTGGTGGTGCGAGCGAGCCAGCTGCAAGGCGGTCACGACGAAGCGAAGCAACGAATTCGGTTTCTGGCGAGCGCGGACGCACGCATCCACTGAGAAGATTCGGAGCTAGAAGCCGACCATCACTCGACCGACCAGATTGTGTTCGACCGTGTGGGGGGCGACGAAAGCGTCGTAGCGCAGGTCGAATTGAAGACGATTCGCGTTCTTGGGAATGAAGCTGATCCCGGCCCCGATTTCGGCGCCGCCATCGTCCTCTTCCCCGCTGATCCTGAAGTCGGACACGGAATCGGGGCTACCCTCGAATCGCGCGTCGATGTACCGCTTGTCGCCTTCGAGCACTTGCCGCCAGCGAACCTCGACCATCGGTCTCCAAACGCCATCCATCCACTCGAGCTGCTTCGCGATGTAGCCCGTTTGCTCGTAGATCGTGCTCAAACGCACTCCAGCGTTGAACGATCCGATGTCGTCGTCACGGCTCGCGATTCGAATCCCGAAGCCGCCCGCGTCCGACTCGTGTATCGGCCGCTGATAGACCCAGGCCCAATCGAGGCCGACGAGGGGCTCGATCTCGAATGGACCCGCGTCGAACTCGACTCCGACTTCGGCCGCGATCGTGATCCGATCGCTATCGTGCTCTTCCTGCCCACGAGAGTTCAGCGGGTAGTCCGTTTGCGACTGGCGGATCAGGCGTCGATCCTTGTGAAAACCGTGACCCCAGCTCACGACGCCCTGCGTCCGAAGGCGGCCCATCGACCAGGCGGCTTGTCCCGAGAGATCGGTCAGCGTCACAGTGCTCTCGCCAGCACCGGCTGCATTGAGTGTGCCGCGCTGGCTCGAGATCGCGAACGTCAAGTCGAGATCTTCCAGCGGGTGCACGTCGATGCCGGCGACCAGGCCACCCATCTCTGAATCGTAGCGGGGGTGGTCGGAAAACTTTTCGCGGTTGCGAAAGCCGCCCACAGCGGCGACCCAGGGCGACCAGGAACTGGCATGACAGGGCAGTTGGGTGGCCATCTCCTTCCACGGATCGGGCTGGCCCTCCCTACATTCCCGAGGTCGATCGAGGAGCAGATTGGCGACTCGACGTCCTCCCTCTACGACGACCGTCGTATGGACATCGTAGACCTCTGGGCTGAGAGCGTTATAGACGGCGGGAATCTTTCCAGTCGACGTGAAGAGCGAATCGATGAGGGCCTGAAGGTCCCCGCTGGCGCCGCCTGCGGCATCGATATCGCCGAGGTTCTCCGCGATTGCGCGTTGGTTGGCGCCCTGGGCGACCGCCACCAGCCCCGATTCGAAGAGCACGAGCAATCCGGCTGCGTCGTAACTCGGCGTGAAGACATCGAGTCCTGACGTGCCGGAGAACTGGAACTGGCCCGTATACCCTCCATTGGCCAGGACGACGCGATAGGGCGTTGCGCTCGGTGTGAGGCTGGTTCCGGCGGTGAGAACGAGTGATCCGTCGAACGTCGACATGCCTTGTACTGTGAGCGGGGGCGTCGTCCCATCGAGCGTGACATCGATTGTGCCCGTCGAATCTACGGAGAAGTCGCCGCCCAAGGTGATCGGCGTTGGAACCTGCAATCGGCCGTTGGCTGAAATTTCCGTGAGGCCGGTGAATCCGGCCCCATTCGTGAGCGCCCAACCCGTGCCACCGCCAATTTGAACCGCCTCGAAATCAGCGAGAACTGAGAGGTCGAACGTCTCGAGAGGGCCGCTGCCGCCGAAGAGTTCCGCCATGTCGAAGCCGTCGCCGCCACGAACGACGCCAGGCAGATTGTTCGTGAGTGTCGCGCCCTGCTGGTGAATGTAGCGGTCGTCGACATCTTTGAACTCGATGATTCCCTGGATCTCTCCATCACTCAGGATCGTTTCGTTGCCATCCTAACCGCGAATGGCGTTCGCGCTTTTCGCCATCCCTTGATTGGTGAGGTCGGCGATGAT
>JAQBEG010000171.1:0-4217 GCA_032123985.1 Deltaproteobacteria bacterium | reverse complement strand
CCCCCCCCTCTGTTTCGGACGGGGGAGTCCATCGTTCCTTCAGTAAATAGCACGCTGGCTCGAGGGGGGTTGAGACGGCGGACCCAATCCGCTCTCCTTGTTGTTGGAAGACACCAAGGAGGAAAAGCAAGCGCATCCCATGGGCAAATTCGTTGCGAGGTCATACTCGAGGGGCGATCTCGGGGCCTCGCGAAGATGGAGGCCGATGCCGATGGCTGACGCCGGATTTTTTTCGTAGGAACGAGCGAGCTGAATGGATTTGTGATCTAGTTATTCGCAGATCTCGTCATCCGTTTTTTGGGAACTCGTGAACTTGAAGATCGTGATTCTGTACGCCGGCACTTCTGTTCTAGGAGGCATAGAGACTCTGCTCTTCAGGATGACCTCGTTCCTGGTCAGGAATCAACACGAGGTCACCGTCTTTGTTGGCGACGATTCTTTCGTCTCGGATTTTCGGGAGGAGGATCTAGGCGAGCACATCGTTCGAATCGAGAATTATCACGATTCCCTGCTTGTCCAAAGTCACATGAAGGATTTGCTGAAGGAGTGCGGCATCGTCGAACTCGACGGCGTCATCGCTCTTGATTCGTTCTCGGCGTTGGGCGCCCCCCTGATCGCGCGCCTTTACGATTCGTCGAATTGTACCGCCGTCGTGTCGAACTGGATGCCCGACTATTACGAGTTCATGCGCGAAAGGAAGTGGCATCCCTTGGCCATCTTGATGCGTTGGAATCTGCTGTCCAACTTCAACGCGGACTCCGTCTTGATGATGACTCGAAACTACATCGAGGAAGGCAAGCAGGTTCTGGGTCAATCGTGGGCGGGGACGGTGTTTCCGATCCCGATTCGCGGCGAACGTTTTCTCAGCGTCGATCGGACGCCAACGCCGGGGAGAATCGTGTCTGTGGGTCGGCTCAGCCACATGAAAGAGTACAACCTGCACATGCCTCAGGTCATCGCCGGTCTTCGGAGGGACGGCTTCGATGTTACCTGGCATGTGTACGGAGACGGGGCGCTTCAACCGATGATGGAAAGTCTCGTAGGAGACCTCGGGATGAATGAGCATGTAGTATTCGAGGGCGTCGTTGGTTATTCGGAACTGCCTTCGGTGTTCGGAACGGCAAAGTATTTCGTTGGCATGGGTACGGCGGCTCTGGAAGCATCTCTGGCGGGTGTGCCCGGGGTCTATGCCTTGCCTTTCAAAAGCGACGGATCATCCTGCGGGACCATCTGCGAATCCGACATTGGAAATTTCGATGAGTTGGCGGAAATGCCATCGGATCGGAATATTCGAGATGAGCTCGTTCGTCTCCTCGAGTTGGACGAAGTCGGATACAACGCCGAGTCGGAACGGGTCAGGGCATGCGCGATGAAAAGTGAGGAGTCTGTGGTCATGCCCAAGCTACTCGTCGCGTTTGGTGCCGATCCCGTACATAGCCGGACGTTTTTCTTGTACCGATTGACGTTGGCGACCTACGTCTTCGCGAAGAAGGCCCTCTATGCTTTTTCGTCACGTCCAGGAAACTAGTCGCCTCTCTTCGCGAACTCCGCTCATTCTGCCAGAATCTCTTCGAATACAGCGCAAAGTTTGTCGGCTGAGTTTTTCCACGAATAACCGGAAGCCCGTTCGCGACCTCGTGAAATTCGTTCGGCACGTGAATCGGGATCGGCGAGAGTGGTGTCGATCATCTGCGCCAACTCGATCGGGTCATCGGGCGAGAAGAAGAGCGCAACGTCCTTGCCGATCTCTCGGAAAGCCGGAATGTTCGACGCCACGATCGGCGTTTCAGCGAGCATCGCCTCGAGCATCGGATGCCCGAATGTTTCGAGCTTGGAGGGAAAGACGAGCGCCAACGCGCCTCGATAGTAGGCGGCGACTCGCTCATAGGGGACGGGGCCAAGAATAAGGAAGCGGTTTTCGACCCCCAGACGCTGGGCTTGCGCGCGTAGCTCCGCCACGTACGGGGGATCTGTCGACGTCGACCCAACGACACGAACCTCTATTTCCTCATCGGAAAGATGAGGTATTGCGTCGATGAGGACCTCGAGATTCTTGTGCCGCTCGATCGCGGCCGGGAGAAAGAGGTAGGGCTTTCCGCCCTCGCTTTCGGACGACCCAGCGAATGCATTGGTGTCGACACCGTGAGGGACGACCCTGACGACATGACTGGCGAGACGCAATCGTTGGCTGATCGATTGAGCGGCCGCTTTGGTCGGAAAGATCATTCGTGTCGCGCGACGAAGGCCGATCCGAACGAGCTTCTCCAACACTCGCAGCCGAAACGTGTCGTAGTAGGTGTGGTCATAGATGTTGAGATTGCGAAGCGCGACGACGGTCGGCACCGGAAGCAGCGGTGAGGCGAGATCCGCGATCGCATAAACCGCGTCATAGCGGAGCGCGCGAAGCGGAAGGACCAGCTCCTCGTAGGCAAAGCGCGCTGCGATGCCAAACGCCCGCTGGGACCGGGGCAGTTTGACGGGGCAGAGGGTCACGCGCTGCGTTGAAATCTCTTCGAGTCGACCGGGTGGGATCAGAAACGTGAAGCGAAAGCCCCGATCGTCGCGTTCGAGCTCTCGGATTAGATTGGTCGCATAACTGTGGCCGCCCCCGCCCGCAACGGAGAGAGCGTCTACTAGGATTCGCGGACGACTTTTGCTCATGGTTGGGAGGTATAGCGCGGAGGGTAGGAAGAGCTCCGACTAGCTAAGGAAATCTCCCAGCACGATGAGAGCCCAGAGCCGCGACCAGTGGATGTGTCCCGACGCGACGGAGCGGCTGATGGAATCTTGTGCTTCGCGACGTAACCACGGATGGTTCGCGGGCTTTGACGGGATCGACCCTTCTCGCAACCAGGTTTCGAAGGGCAACGTGAAGCCCTGCTTTCGTCGGTTCCAGATCGCTTCGGGGACCGGTATTCGAGGTGCTTCACGAAGGGCCCGTTTGGCAGGGCCCGCTCTGCGCAGATGCGCGGGTACTTTCATGACTGCGCGAAGGAGATCCAGGTCGACCAGCGGCGTCCGGACTTCGAGTGAGTGGCGCATGCTCGTGACATCCGTGTCGCGAAGGAGTTGAACCTGCAGGTATTGGCGTATCTCGAGTGCGGAGATGCGCTCGTCGGGCGCGATCGATTCGAGGTCGAGCCGCGCCAGGAGAGACGAACGGGGCTCACATGCGTCCACGGCGTCAGCGATCTCGGGATCGAGCAGGGAGCGAATTTCGGGTGGCGAGAAGATGCCTCGCTCGGTGAAATAGGCGCCGGCTTCGTTCTGACCGTAAGCCAGGGCCCGTACGATTTTGGGAAGCCGTCGTCCACGCGTCGTTCGCGCGACCCATGGGTCCGGATCGTGAAGCGCCCATGCGACACCCGGGATTTGATCGAGGCGGCGGCGGACGGCCATGATCTTGGGGATGCGGCTGAACGTGAGATAACCACCGAAGAGTTCGTCCCCGCCTACTCCCGAAACGGCGACCTTGAGGCCGGCACGTGCGGCGGCCTCCGAAACGAAATAGGTGTTCACGCCATCTACGCTCGGTTGATCGAGCGATCGGATCGCGTCGGGCATGCGATCCCGGATCTCATCGACACGGATCGGGACTTCGCAATGGTCGGCGCCGTAAAGGGCGGCCGTCTGACTGGCGAGTGCGGATTCGTCGAGCGACGCGACATCGACGGAGAGCGTGACCGTGCGAATCGGGTCGGGATGCGCCTCCGA
This sequence comes from Deltaproteobacteria bacterium, assembly GCA_032123985.1. Classification (GTDB taxonomy): domain Bacteria; phylum Myxococcota_A; class UBA9160; order UBA9160; family UBA4427; genus UBA4427. Next base: position 503 of record JAQBEG010000171.1, on the reverse strand, counting down.
GAGCAGCCCGACGAGCGCAGCTGAATCAACACCGCCGGAGAGGAATGCTCCGACGGGCACGTCGGCGATCGTGTGGCGTCGAGCCGAATCCGCGAGGGCGCTGCGGATTCGTTCGGCGGCCTCTTCCGAGTCCATGCTTTCTACGTGGCCGAGTTCCGACTCGAGGGACCAGTAGGCGGTGGGTCCTTCCAATCCTCTCTCACTCCAGCGCATCCACGAGCCGGCGGGCAGGGCGCGGATCCGCCGATAGAGCGTTCGGGGCGGCGCGATCGAACCCCAGTGCAGAAAGGTCACGATTCCTTCTGGGTCGGCGCCTCCATCATCGATGACTTTTCGCAGGGCCTGGATTTCGGATGAGAATACGAGACGGTGCCCGAGATCGGCGTAGTAGAGTGGCTTGATTCCGAGTGGATCGCGGGCGAGCAAAGTCGTGCGTGAATTCGAATCGTAGAGCGCGAACGCGAACATTCCGCCGAGATGCTCGAGGAGTTTTAGCCCCCACT
>JAQBEG010000170.1:0-3038 GCA_032123985.1 Deltaproteobacteria bacterium | reverse complement strand
GGAACCGTCGACATCGCTGTTGCTCGGACTAGGACTCGCAATGATCGCCCGCCAACGTCGTTACAGACCGCCCCGTCGACCTAGCGCCGACCCGCCGCCTCTTCCACCTGCGCCAGAAAGCGTTCGATGCGCGGCTCGGATTTGATTCTGGTTGCCTGCCGGAGAAGATCGATCGCGTCGATCATCGCCGCGGCATCGGCATAAGCCTCGGCACGAAGAAGAAGTTCTGCAGCTCGCTGTGCCGCGACGAGATGAGCCCAAAACCGCCGGCTGGTCTCCGATCCAGGGTCTACTTTTCAGAATGCCCGCTATCAGTGCTGCCGAAAAGCCGGCTTGTTCTTCCTCTTCCCCCTGCGGTCGTCCCAGGGAACCCGGCATTGCCGAAACGCGACCCGCTCCTCAGCACGAAACTACATCCCGATCAGGCGGCAGCCCCCCTCCCCGATTCGTTGGGGTGGGCGATCGGGCTCGAGAACCAGGTCGATGGGAAGCAAGAGCGTGTCGATGACGAACGAAAGCGGGAGGTCGATGAATGGAAAGAGCATCACCGGCATAAGGACAAGGCCTGAGGCATTCTGTCCGACGTCGCGGCCGAAGCAGACCAATGTATGGAGGTCGCCGCGACTGCCTGAGTAGGGTGTGCCGAGATGCGAGCTGTCCGAGAGAAACGTCGTGTTCGTCGCGATCGACATGCAACCGGACGAGGCGGCTGCGACGAAGGCGAGCAGGACGATCATCTTTCGCACGGGCTTCACAGCCGGGGGCAAATCACTCGTCGCACGGGTCGAGTCGCAGGGACACGGCGCTCTCCCTCGCCTCACGCGGGTAGAGTCCAATCGCGGCGGACGCTCGGGCCACCGTGTATTTCTCGACCTTGAGGGCGTGGACCGATTTGACGGTCGGGCGGTCCTCGTAGAGCACCGGCGTCACGCACCGGGTCTGCCCATCTCGGAGCAGGTCGACGCGCGCGCCATCCAGGGAGTGCTCGATCGCCTTCGTGCGCGACATCCCGACCCACTCGCCATCCTCGCGGTCGACGACCCAGAGCCGCAGTTCTGCCGGCCGACCTGCGCCATCCGTGGCGTAGAGGGACACCACCTCCTCGAGCTCCGACATCGTGGCGTAGAGCCCGAAGAAGAGCACAACGGGGCTCGCCGCCAGTGCCAGCCAACCGAGCGAGCGCGGCCTGGCCGGCCAGACCAGCAGTCCGCCGAGCAGCAGCGCACCCAGCCCACCGAAGAGGTTCCCGCCACGGGGCACTGCGTAGGCGCCCTCGTGCTGGAAACGCACCGCGAAGACGGTGATACCGACGGCCAGCAGCCCCCAACCGACCACCGTCTGGACCTTCGATGATGCGTTCGACTCACTCACGGTGCACCTCCTTTGGAGCCAGAAGCTACCGCAGACCGTGAAGGCGCGGTCGAGCTGTAGCGCAGGATGGAATCGATGATGGCGACGGTGCTCGCCGCTGCGGCCGTCGGTCCCGCGACAGCGCAAACAGACAGGAGCGCGAGCAGTGTCGATAATCTCAAGGTGCACCCTCGAGACGCGCACGCAACGTCGTCAGTTCGTCTCGCAGACTCGCATTCTCGCGACGCAGCTGGTCAATCGAACTCGCTTCTTCGCCTTCGCTCGACAGATTCGAGCCCTGGGCACAGGCCGCTTCGTAGGGAGCCATGTCCATCCCCCATGGCCCCAGTCGCGCTCGAACCGCATCGAGCGTCCCGCGAGTCCAATAGGCATGACCCGGTTCCGGGAAGCCCAGCACACATCGCTGCTCGACCGAGCCCTCAGCGAGCAGCTTCACCATCACCTTCGAAGATCGGTACATCGCCCAGGCCCAACCCTGATGGACCGTACTGATCCATTCGCAATCCTTCCGACGAAATGTGATGTTATGCATCAAACGCATGACATCGGGGCGCATTGGGGTGCCTCGATGCCACAAATCCTGGCGATAGAAGAGGACTGTGCCCGGCTGATAGTGGACCGACCTCGCTCGGGCGTAGAGGTTCTCCGCGCGCCACTGCGCGATATCAGGCGCCGCCTTTTGCAGATACGCCTCGGCTTCCGCTCGATCATTCACGAATTCGAGCCCCGCCATTCCCGGCGTACGTACGAGCGGACCCTGATAGGCCGGATCGTCGGCGCCTTCCCGAGGCACAAACTCAGTCGCGCCACCACATTCCTCGACGGCGTCGTAATAGAGGAGAATCGACACCGCCTCCGGTCGATCCCAATCCGCCGGGTGTGTCAACGTATGATTGGGATAGTCGACATGCATGCGCTGATCCTGATTGTCCAGGCGCCCGCTAGCCCGATTCGCACGCCCATATTTGGCCCATGGCTCACTCTGGGTGAGACGCAGATTCCAGATATGAACACCGAGCAGCTGAGAGACGGCGCCCAACAAGCGAGGATGCAATGTAATCTCATTGATCGAATCCGACGGCGAGGGGAACTCCATCGTCCCCTGACTGCCGTAGTCCGTGACCGCTTCACTTTCGGAGCTTCCCGGGGCCGGGAAAAAGGGAACGCTCTCAGCGCGAGCTCGCTCGATGAGTTCGGCGCTGAAGAGTCCGTCGACCAATGCGAAACCGTGCTGGCGCCAGGATCGGATCTGTTCCGGTTGGAGGGGAAGGCCAGCGTTCGTTTCGGGCGCAGCGGCAGGCGTCGCATAGGCTTTCGCACTGATGACTTCTCGTTCCATCGATCTCCTCGTCGTCGCTCCACCATACTGCGGTCACGCCGGCTCTGCGCCCGAGCTCCACGATACAGATCGGGTCCCGGTTCGCTTCCGCGGGCGGACGGAAAAATGCGCGCGTGCGGCCATTTCGACCTAGCGCCGACCCGCCGCCTCTTCCACCTGCGCCAGAAAGCGTTCGATGCGCGGCTCGGATTTGATTCTGGTTGCCTGCCGGAGAAGGAGGGCGGCACCAAGCCGACGCTGGCGAAGCTGAGCTTGGCGCGCATGATCGCCGCAACCGTGTTGCGGATGTGGAAGAACGAGGAGGAGTGCGACCCCGGACGAGCCGGGC
>JAQBEG010000169.1:0-2749 GCA_032123985.1 Deltaproteobacteria bacterium | reverse complement strand
GGCGATCGCCAAATCCCCGGCATCGAGGGAAAGCTCGCGCTCTCCCATAACATCGGGGGCCATCCGACCGCCTGTGGCATCGCGATACTCGGTCGACCGTGAAGTCCATGCCGCGAGCCCATTCGCCCTCGGAACGCCCCTCGCCCCAACGTTGACGGAGTTCAGGCTGATGACATCCAAAACGACTGCAGAAACCCCGTCGGACCAGGTTGCGTGGGAAGCGATGACGATTCCCAGGACGCTGGCTCGTTCTGCGGCACTCTGGCCCGATATCTCCGCACTCGAAGACGCAGAAACCAGACTCACTTTCGCCGAGCTCGCCGCTGCGGCCGAAGATGCTGCACGTGCATTCATCGCCGCCGGAATACAGCGCGGCGATCGAGTCGCGATCTGGGCCCCCAACAGCTGGCGTTGGGTCGTCGCAGCGTTGGGTCTTCAATCCGCCGGTGCGATCCTTGTCACGCTCAACACACGCTTCAAGGCGAGCGAAGCAACCTACGTTCTCGAGAAGAGCGAAGCACGGCTCATCTGCACGGTCGGCGATTTCCTCGGGACGAACTACGCAGACTCGATCGCCGACCGGCAACTCCCCAATCTCACGGGCAGCGTGTTGCTGGAAGGTGAGAGCAGGAACGGCACCGGCTGGGACGAATTCATCGCGAGCGGCGCATCAGTGATGCCCGAGCAAGCCCGCGCACGAGCCACTGAGGTTTCACCGAACGACCTCTCGGACTTCCTGTTCACGTCCGGCACGACCGGAAAGCCGAAAGCCGTAATGACGGCGCACGGACAAAACCTGAAGGTCTTCGACGTGTGGGGCCGCAGCGTCGGTCTCCGCGCTGGCGACCGCTACCTCATCGTGAGCCCCTTCTTCCACTCCTTCGGATACAAGGCCGGATGGCTCGCTTGTTTGATGCATGGCGCTACCGCCATTCCCCACCTCGTCTTCACCGAAGCGTCCGTGCTGCAGCGTGTCCAGGACGAAAAGATCACAGTCCTTCCCGGCGTCCCCTCGATCTACCAGTCGCTATTGACCTTCGAAGACCGCGATCAATTCGACACCTCGTCGCTGCGACTCGCCGTGACCGGCGCAGCGCCGACGCCGGTCGAACTCGTTCGACGTATGCGAGATGAACTCGGTTTCACGGACGTCATCAAGGCCTACGGGCTGACAGAGACCTGCGGAACCGTGACGGCCTGCAAACAAGGAGACGACCCCGAGACGATCGCCAACTCCGATGGCTGTGCGATTCCCGACACTGAGGTCATCTGCGTAGACCACGAAGGGAAGGAAGTGGCACGTGGGGAGCCGGGTGAGGTCTGGGTGCGCGGCTACAACGTCATGCGGGGCTATTTCAACGACGAGGCCGAGACCGCGAAGGCCATCGACGCAGAGGGTTGGCTCCATACCGGCGATATCGGGATCATGAACGAGCAGGGTTATCTCAAGATCACGGACCGAATCAAGGACATGTTCATCATGGGCGGGTTCAACGTATACCCCGCCGAGGTAGAGAACCTTCTCTTTCAACATGAGGATGTCGCCGCGGTCGCGGTCATCGGCGTTCCCGACGAGCGCATGGGCGAGGTCGGCATGGCGTTCGTTGTCGCTGTGCCTGGCGCTTCGATCGACGCGGAAGGCCTGCTGGCGTGGAGCCGGCAGAACATGGCCAACTACAAAGTCCCCCGACATGTCGAGGTCGTCGATGCCCTCCCGAGTAATGCTTCGGGCAAAGTTCTCAAATTCGAGTTGCGCGATCGCGCAGCAGAGCTACTCGCCTGAACGCGGCTAGTTCGGCAGCGCGTAGGCCACCAGCACGTCGCCCATCTCGGATAACGGATTGCCACCGGCCGCGATGACGACAAATTGTCGCCCCGTCTTGCGCAGGCGATACGTCAGCGGCACCGCGTTCCCAATGAACGGCAACCGATCTCGCCATAGTTCTTCGCCCGTCTCCACGTCGATCGCGCGAAAATACTTGTCCATCGTCGCTCCGATGAAATAGAGCCCGCTGGCGGTCGACATCCCGCCTCCGAACGCCGGCGCGCCATAATTCCGATACAAGAGCCAGACCGGGAAAGGCGCTGTCCCGCGGAGCGTGCCGAGCGGCCGCGTCCACTTGATCTCGCCCGAACGTAGATCCACAGCCGTCAGGCTGCCCCACGGCGGTGGATTGCAGGGCGCTCCGAACTGCGATGAGAGCAAGAACCGTTCGGCCGCATAGGGCGTACCGTGCATCGGATAGAATTCATTCGGATAGACGAAATCCGATGCGTCCAGCTGATTCGCGACCGTTCGCGGGATCAGCTTGTTCACGATCGCCGCATGGTTCTGGTTCACGATCATCAGACCGCGCTCTTCGTCGAGGGCGACTCCGCCCCAGTTCATGCCGCCCCCGGTATGCGGCATTTGAATCGAACCCTCGATCGACGGCGGCGTAAAGATGCCGTCATACCGATAGGATTCGATCAGGTCGCGACAATGGCCACGGTCGAGTGGCGTGAATCCGAAGGCATCGTCGGGTTCGAGATCGAGTGGATGAAGCGGTGGCACGTGTGTCGGATAGGGCTGCGTCGGCGAAAGCGTCTCGCCCGGCACGGCGCCGCCCGGTGCGGGTCGCTCCTCGACCGGATACATCGGTTTTCCCGATTCCCGATCGAGTAGAAAGACGTAGCCCATCTTTGTCGTCTGGAGCAGGCCCGCAGCCCCTCCGCCCACACCGGGAATCTGAAAGAGCGTCGGCGGGCT
>JAQBEG010000168.1:0-4464 GCA_032123985.1 Deltaproteobacteria bacterium | reverse complement strand
CAGCATTAGCGGAATGGCAGAGAGCACACCCCGAAGCGACACCTATCAAGTTGTCGTATCACGGACTGGCCGACCCCGCCTCGTACGATGTGTCCGCCGTCCGATTCGCTCCCGCAGAGGTGTTGAAGCCAGTTCCTGGGTTTTACGCGATCTCTGCGCATAACCTTGCCGCTTTTCGCAAGAGTCGGCAGCTAACCGGTAGCGACAGCGATTGGCTCGACAAATATGAGCCAATTGCTCGCGCAGGGTATTCGATCTACATCTATCGCTTCCCGCAAGAGACTCGTTCGAGCGAGAACGACTAATCTATCCAGCGAAATGGCGATCAACGAAGCCGAAAGCAAGCCGTTCGTTAGTCTCCGTTCTGAACGATCAGAAGCTTTCCGATCGTGCCGCGGCCCTCGAGATCCGAGTGGGCCCGGGCGGCGTCGGCGAGCGCATAGCGTCCACCGATTCGTTGTCTGAGGTCACCTTTTTCAAGGGCTGCGTAGACGGCACCCGACCGCAATTCGAGTGATTCGCGATCGGCGATGTAGTGTGCGAGCGATGGGCGTGTGACGAAGAGTGAGCCCGAGCCGTTCAGTCGACCGAGATCGAATGGCGCTACGGGCCCGCTCGCCTGGCCGAAGAGACATAGGAGGCCGCGCGGTCGCAGCGAGCCGAGACTGCCTTCGAAAGTCGATTGGCCGACCGAGTCGTAGACGACATCGACTCCGCGTCCGTCGGTGAGTTCCCGCGTGCGTGATTGGAAATCCTCTTCCCGATAGAGGATCACTTCGTCCGCGCCAGATTCTCGCGCAAGCGTCGCTTTGGCCTCCGTTCCACACGTCGCGATCACCCGGGCTCCCGCCTGTTTCAACATCTGGACGAGGAGCCCGCCGGTTCCGCCCGCCGCAGCATGAACGAGCGCGACATCCCCAGGACCAGTCTCCCGTACGCCGTGCGTGAGGTAGTGGGCCGTCATTCCCTGTAGCAGTGTTGCGGCGGCGAGTTCGGTCGACAGCGAATCGGGAATCCGCACCAATCGAGTCACCGGGGCCAGACAATGTGAGGCGTAGGTGCCCGGAATCCCGGTCCAAGCAACTCGGTCTCCGAGCGCGACGCCCTCAGTGCCACTGCCCAATTTGTCGACGACACCAGCGGCTTCGACCCCCGGCGTGAAAGGCAGCGGAGCCGGATAGAGACCGGTTCGAAAGTAGGTGTCGATGAAGTTGACGCCCGTGGCTTCGATGCGAAGACGGACCTGACCCGGTCCGGGCTCGGGTAGATCGAGATCGACCAGCATCAACTTGTCGGGTCCGCCGACTTCGCGGATCTGGATCGCTTGCATGATGAGTCATACTTCCGGAATTAGGCTGGAATGACAAGCTAGCGCAGTGCGAATTAGGAACGTTTCGAAATCTCGTGGAGGATGACAGTCCGCTGGGGCGAGTCGACGTCGGGAAAGGTCTGCGCGTGCATGCGTTCGAGTATCGGAAATTCGAGCCGGGGCGTTCCCGTTCGCTCCGGATCGGCGAGAAGAATTGGACCACGCGTTCGTGCAACACCCATCAGCCACTCGCGGAGTCCGGTCTCGTAGAGGATGTCGGCAGCCAGCATCAGTTCCCATTCGTCGGGGGGCTTCGCTCTGGTCTGGATCTCGAGGCCATTGTGTTTGGCATTCAACTCTGCGGCTCGTCGCGCGAGGGGATCGAGGTCGAGCGCGATGACGGATTCCGCACCGGCGCGGGCGGCAGCGAGTGCAGCGATCCCGGAACCAGTGCCGAGATCGACAACGCGTTTATCGCGGACGCGGTCCGGGTGGTCGAGCAGATAACGTGCGAGAGCCTGCCCGCTGCCCCAGCAGAACGCCCAGAATGGCGGTGCCTCGCCGTCGGCCAACTCCTCACAGGCGCCTTCGACGTCGACATCATCGTCGAGTAGCCATAGCTCGAACTCGGGACAGAGTGCCGGTCGTCGGAGCGAGAGTCGAGTACCAAAGGCTCCGAGGCGACGTTCCAGGTCGGCGGGTGTCATGGGTGCGCTATCGGGTTTCAAACGACAAGCGTACGCCAGAGGCCAATCGATGTCAGCACGATCCCGAGCACGATCAGCAGGAAGCCCGAACCGCCGAGCGCCCCCCAGATGAAGACACCCGTCCGGTCCTCGCGAGGGATGAGGCCGTGATATGCGGTCGGCTGCAACCACCATCGGGCCGGAAGTCGGCCGCAGCGCACGAGCGATCGATACAGCCGCCAGTGATAGACAATTGCCGTCGGAATTCCGTACGCGAAACCCACCGCTGCCAGTCCAATGCCGCCCCAGATCAGCGACGCAGCACTCGCAACGAAGGCCCACCCGATCACACAGAAGAGCATGACGAGGCCGAGGCTGATCAGCGATTCGAGCAAGGCGACCTAGTTGCGCCTAGTACCGGTAATGGTCGGGCTTGTACGGTCCGTCGATGTCAATATCGAGGTATTCGGCCTGTTTCTTACTGAGCCGGGTGAGTTTGACGCCGAGCTTGTCGAGATGCAGACGCGCGACTTCCTCGTCGAGCTTCTTCGGGAGCACATAGACCTTGTTCTCGTATTTGCCTCCGTTTTGCTGAAGTTCGATCTGGGCAAGGACCTGATTCGTGAACGAAGCCGACATCACGAAACTCGGATGTCCGGTCGCACATCCCAGATTGAGGAGCCGACCCTCGGCCAGGATCAGCACGCTATGTCCGTCCGGGAAGCGCCACTCGTCGTACTGAGGCTTGATGTTGATGTGCTCGATGCCGGGGAACTTCTTCAGGCCGGCCATGTCGATCTCGTTGTCGAAGTGCCCGATGTTGCCGACGATCGCCTTGTCTTTCATGCGCGACATTTGATCGGCGGTAATGATGTCGAAGTTGCCGGTCGTCGTGATGAAGAAATCGGCCATCCCGACGACGTTCTCGAGGGTGTTGACCTCGTATCCCTGCATCGCGGCCTGCAGCGCGCAGATCGGGTCGATCTCGGTCACGATCACGCGGCAGCCCTGGCCGCGCAGACTTTCGGCGGAACCCTTGCCGACTTCGCCGAAGCCGCAGATGACGGCGACCTTTCCGCCCAGCATCACGTCGCTCGCGCGCATCAGTCCATCCGGCAATGAATGGCGACAGCCGTATACATTGTCGAACTTCGACTTCGTCACGGAATCGTTCACGTTGATGGCGGGGAAGAGGAGCTGTCCGTTCTTCTCCATCTGGTAAAGCCGGTTCACGCCCGTCGTCGTCTCTTCCGAGACGCCGCGACAGGCTTCGGCCGTCCGATGCCATCGCGTGTTGTCGGTTTTGGCGATCTTTCGCAGGAGCTCGAGAATCACGCCCCATTCTTCGGCATCGGTCTCGGCATTGAAATCCGGAATCTTCTCGGCCTTCTCGAATTCGAGGCCCTTGTGGATGAGTAGCGTCGCGTCGCCTCCGTCATCGACGATCAGCTCCGGTCCAGAGCCGTCCGGCCAACGAAGCGCCATGTCCGTGCACCACCAGTACTCTTCGAGCGTCTCACCCTTCCAGGCGAAGACCGGAATGCCTTTGGGATCATCGAGTGTTCCACCGCGTCCAACAGCAACCGCCGCCGCGGCGTGGTCCTGGGTCGAGAAAATGTTGCAGGAGACCCAGCGCACGTCGGCGCCGAGGTCGGTCAGCGTTTCGATCAGCACCGCGGTCTGGATCGTCATGTGCAGGCTGCCCATGACCCGCACGTCCTTCAAGGGTTTGGATTTGCCGAATCGCTCTCGCAGGACCATCAGGCCCGGCATCTCATGTTCAGCGAGTTCGATTTCTTTTCGTCCCCATTCGCAGAGGGTGAGGTCTGCAACCTTGAATGCCGGTGCGGTTTCGTGAGCCATGAAATGAAGTCTCCTTAGAATATCTGAATATCCGGTTATACTTGTATATCGCTCGAGCGATGTCAACCGGAAAGACAAAAACGCGTCTGGTTGACGCATGTTCTGCCGCAGGAGAGGTCGTTTTGCCGACGCTCTTCCATCAAATGCGATCATGTTCGCAAATGTTGAAACCAGCTGGAATCGATCGAGAGTGGGTTATCGCAGCACAGCGGCCACGACGAAGGCGGCCATGACGAGTGAGAAGAAGACGGCACCGACCAGCCAGCGAAGGGATCGATTCTGGGCGGCGATCGTCGATTCGAGTCGTCGTTGCTGCTCGGAAACCTTGAGCAGGGATTCCTGCAGCTCCCCCAATGCTCCCAGCTGCTCTTCGATGTCCCAGAGCTGCGTGAGTCGCTGTTCGATTTGATCGGATCTCCCAATCAATTCGATATGACTTCGTTCGAGCTTGGATTCGACGGACACGAGTGCCTGCAGCATCGGTTCGACGATGCGTGTGTCGATCGAGTCGATCGGTTGTTGCCGCGCTTTGGCGGGCGCGGCGGGCGCGGCTGCCGTGGCTGCCGTGGATTTGGCGAGTCCCGTTGCCGACGCCGCGTTATGTGG
>JAQBEG010000167.1:0-5507 GCA_032123985.1 Deltaproteobacteria bacterium | reverse complement strand
CCTTGCGCATCGTCGGTCCAACGCCATGCCCGAGTCCGAGTTCGCGTTGAATCTCGGGCGTGAGAAGCTCGGCGTAGTAGGCGCGAAGCGTCTGGCGCAGTTCATCCTGATTTTCGTCGTATCCGATATACATACTGACCTTCAACGGGGCATACCCGTAGTGGGGGCGTTTGCGGAGACCCCCAAGGATCCCGAACGATCCCCGACCGCGCCACCGGGGTTCATGCGAGTCTCGACCTCGCGCGCGGAATCCCATTCGCGTTAGGATTCACGAGATCGGGAGGGTTCGGATTGTCGATGCGCGTGATGGTGACGGGTGGGACCGGCTTTACAGGCTCCCACACCGTCCGACGTTTCCTCAAGGCCGGTCACTCGGTGCGCTTGCTCGTCCGCGACGCCGAGAAGGTCCGCCGCGTTTTCGATCCTCTCGACATTGGTTTCCCCGACGAAGACGTCATCGTCGGTGATATTACCGACGAAGCCTCGGTGACACGTGCAATGCAGGGGTGCGACGCGGTGTTCCACGGCGCGGCGCTCGTCGATCTGAAGCGATCGATGGCGCGGCGCGTCCTCGAGACGAACGGGCGCGGCGTTGAACTCGTAGTTGGCGGGGCGCATCGACGGGGCCTGCCCTCGATCGTCTACGTGTCGAGCATTTCGGTCTTCTTTACGCCGGGTAGCGGACCCATTCATCTCGATATGCCGATCGCTGCTGGGACGACTGCATACGGGCAGAGCAAGGCACAGGGCGAACACGAAGTCCGGCGCATGCAGGCCGAGGGTGCACCGATTCGCGTCTCCTACCCAGTGGGCATTGTCGGGCCGGATGACCCCGAGATGAGCGACGCCAACCATGCGATCTATACTTTTTTGAGGCAGACGGGTGTGAACACGTCGAGCGGTTTCCAGATCGTCGATGTTCGGGATCTCGCCGATCTTCATACGGTGCTGCTGGAACATCCGGAGGGTGCTTGTGGTTATGCGGCGGCCGGAACCATGATGTCCTGGCCCGAGACCTACGAGATTCTCGACGAGATCACAGGGACCCGGATTCGGCGATTCCCGATACCGGGACCGCTCTTTCGATCCCTCGGATCGGCCGGTGACGCAATCAAGCGGGTCTACGACTTTTCCTTCCCGCTGACACGCGACGCGATGGAGTATGCGACCCGATGGCCAGGATGTAGCGGAGAGAGAACGACCGACGAATTAGGCGTGCCGTTCCGCAGTTCGCGCGAAACTTTCAGGGATACGCTGCGTTGGATGTATGAGGCGGGGCATCTCGAGGCAAAGCACGTCGGAAAGATCGCAGAGATCGCCGACGGAGAGGTCAACTCCCCGAAAGCTGTTTCCTGAATTGACCGGCTATATGTACCCAATCGCCGTTCGGGAGCTTCTCGAGCAATGCCGTCTGGGCGAAATCCATCGAGAGCCCAGACACCACACGAACGTCGAGTGCGCCGAGCTGCACAGCTGCATGCCTTAGACATCCGCTATGGGCCACGAAGAGGCGCATCAGATCTCTTGGGTCCGCGGCGGGTATCGAATCGAGACTCATTGCGATGCGCGTCGCCGTCCGAGCGCCGGCTTGCATCAATGATTCAGCTCCCTGAACCGGCAATCTAAACTCCGGCATTCGCCGCCAGCCAGCGGGCAGCAATCCCAGTCGTGGATCCTTGGCCAGAATCGTCTGAATCGATTCGAAGGTCATATTCGCGCAGCTGCCCAGACCTCGTTCGACGAGCTCGTCTCGCTGCAACAGATGAAACCGCTTGCCGGTTCGGGTCGAGAGGGCCTTGGCGATTAGCTCCGCCGTCTGCCAGGCGCGCAACAACTGTGATGATTCGATGCGCGGGTCGAGTTCGAGTCCCAACTCCTCGCAAAACTCGAGGATTGGATCGACGGCCTGTCGCGCTTGATCGCGACCTCGTTCGCTCAGCGGAAAAAGCGAATGGGCGCTGGCAACGCCATCCGGGCGAGCGAAATGACCGTGCCTAACGAGTCCAGCGATCCGACGACCGCCAGCGACTTTCTCATCGACTTGTGTCATCCGAGGCTCCTGTGTCGACCGATCTCATCGTCCGATCAGACACCAAACCAAACGCATCCCGACCCAAGAAAGTATATCGACCCAAGCTCGCCCATGCCTCGACACCGAGCAAAGAGTCGACGAAAGCACCGCGGCGACGAGCATCTCTGGATCGAGATGACCGGCGTGAAACATGAACTCGTCCGAGCTGGGCATTTCAGTGCAACCGATGGTTGCGCCACCAAATCGATAGGCGCCGAGCCCAACGTTCTGCCCACGGGAGAACGATTTGTTCGACACGAACGCCATCGCGATACACGTCGATCCGCTCGCCTTCGACGTGATGCATGACGCCTTCCGAAAGCAAGACCTGAAACGGACGATCCGGGTTCATCACATCTTCAGCGTCGGTAATACGCACGGGCATCTCACTCCGATAGCGTTCTGCGATCGCTTGCAGCTTCGGGGATCGTTCGAAACGCCCGCGCCTTTCGACGCGAATCGCGAGTCGCAGACCCACCCCGACCGTCTCGAGGTCGACGATGCCACCCGTCGCGTCCGGACGTTCATCGTCTTCGAGGCCACCCTGGCGCCAAAGACATTGGTAGCTGCAACAAATTGCAGGTCGCGACTCGTAGATGCCGCAGCCATTCTCGCCACGCTGGTGCAGACAATCATCGCCGGCGCGCTTGCCGAGTTCGTCGACGCGTAGCACGGTGCAACAAAGAGAGCAGGTTCCGCAGGACCTCGATGCCGCGCGAAGTTCGCGCTCCTCGGAATCAGGACCCCGACCTAGATTCGCCATGATGGTTCGGGCGCCGCGGCCGTCAGGCCTTGATTTCGCTCGCCCCGCCGGTCGTCCACATCGACGCGGTCAGTTTGAGGCTCGGTCGGTCACTGCGCGATTCGATCTGCTCGAAGACGCGGTTATAACCCGTATGCTCGATCAACCAGCTTCCATCGCGCTTCCGATATCGATCCTCGTAGAACGCCGCACCGGAAATCTGAATGTCGTAGTCGGTATCGACGACGATGTCTTCGAGCGCCCAGATCCCGATCGCCGTATCCGGTCCGGTCAGGGAAATTTCTGGGTGATGGACGCTATGCGATGAATGAAAACCGTCTCGGTCCATACCCTTTTTCAGCCAGGCGATGATCGCGTCACGACCTTCATAGCTATAACGCCCCGCGCTGTAGGAACAGGTCGCTTCGGGAAGCAACACCGTCGCCATCTCGTCCCAGAGCTTCATATCGACGCAACGCATGTACTTGTACTTGAGCTGCTTGATTGCCTCGATTTCGACCAGTTGGTGCAGTTGGGACGCTTCCATCTTCGTATTCACCTCGCATCCAGCGCGAACGATTCTTCGATTTCAGTGCCCACGTTTCTAGACCTCCCCGCCCGAGGGTCCACCGGAGCCGAAGAAAACGAGTAGCGATAGATGCTCTTCGATCTTGACGAATTCATGCGGAGTATCCGCAGGGACATAGACGATCGACCCTTCGGAGAGCGCCGTTTCTTCGCCATCGACGACCAGCGACCCGCGACCTTTCAGAACCAGGTAAACCTCGTCTTCATCATGGGTCGACTGGGTATCCGTCGCGCCCGCGGCCAGAGAAAAGATGCCGCAGGAGAGCTGAGGGACACGCAGAAATTCGAAGTAGGGCGTTCCCCTTCCTTCACATTTTTGGACCAGTCGAGCCAGATCGAAGGCTTCCCAGGCGGATTCTTGCATCATGTGCCTCCAGGCGAGTTTCACGCTAGCACGGAGCGAGAGGCTCGCGGACCCGCTCGCGAACATCGCCCCTGTCGATTCGGTGCGAGGCGCGGCATCCTCTCGAAGTGCCCACCGATCACTCCCAAGCGGACCCTTCGCCTCCGACTGCCAATTCGATCTTGCATTCGGCTGCGCATCCAACGACAAACGCTTTGCTGGGACTGGCAGCGGTGGTCATCATCGTGGCCGGACTTCGCGCCGCGAGTTCCGTCTTCGTACCCTTCCTGCTCGCCGGTTTCATCGGCCTGCTCTGTGCGCCAGCGCTGTTCTGGCTACAGGATCGAGGGCTGCCTACGCCCATCGCGCTGATCGTCGTCTTGCTCGGCCTTCTCGGAATCGGGGCGGTCTTCGGCGGACTCTTGAGCACATCGATCAACGAATTCACTCGCGCGCTCCCCTCATATCAGCAGCGCTTTGGATCGATCCTCGCCTCGATAACATCGACCCTCTCCGATTTCGGCATCGACTTCGGCTCTTCGACCCGCGAGACGAACCCCTTCGACCCAAAGGCGGCACTCGGCCTCGTTGGCAACCTCGTGGGCAATCTTGGGTCACTCCTCAACAACGCCTTCCTGCTCTTCCTCACGGTCTGCTTCATCCTGCTCGAGGCCTCGAGCTTTCCGCACAAGTTGCGCGAAGCCTTCGGCGACTCGCCCGAGTTGGAAGACCGGGTGACCGAGGTCGGCGAATCGATCCGCCGCTATCTCGGGATCAAGACGCTCACGAGCATGGCCACTGGTTTTCTCGTCTACGGAGCGCTGATCGTCCTGGGTGTCAAGTTTGCGCCACTCTGGGCTCTCATCGCATTCTTGTTGAACTTCGTTCCTGCAGTCGGCTCTGTGATTGCTGCAGTACCCGCGGTCGCGCTGGCACTCGTCGACAATAGTGCGGAGACGGCCTCCCTGGTCGCCCTCTGTTATGTCGGCATCAACATCGCGATCGGAAACTTCGTCGAGCCCCGGGTGATGGGCGAGGGAATGGGGCTCTCTCCGTTGATCGTTGTCGTGTCCCTGGTCTTCTGGGGCTGGGTCCTCGGGCCGGTCGGCATGGTCCTCGCCGTCCCGCTCACAGTGATTCTACGAATTGCCCTCGGCAGTCAGCCCTCGACCCAATGGGCCGCTGTGCTGCTCGGACCCGCAGTACCAGGTCTGAAACTCGGTAAGTCAGTTCCCACGACCGAGTCTGTCTAGGAAGCGTTCGCAATCGTCTTGAATGCTTTGCGTACGTCGTCCGGGGCTTGCACCAGCTCGACGAGCACGCCTTCGGAGCCGATCGGCGATTCGTCGTTGCCCTTCGGATGAATGAAACAAACATCAAAGCCAGCCGCGCCCTTGCGAATGCCACCCGGCGTGAAGCGAACGCCCTGCCTCTCGAGCCATTCGACCGCATTCGCCAGGTCGTCGATCCACAGACCGATGTGGTTGAGTGCGGGCTCATGGACCTTCGGGCGCTTCTCCGGATCGATGGGCTGCATCAAGTCGACCTCGACCGCGAAGGGTCCGACTCCGGTCGCGCAGATGTCCTCGTCGACATTCTCGGTCTCGCTCCGGTAGGAATGGCCAAAGCGTAATCCCATGATGTCTACCCAGAACCGGCGAAGCTTGTTCTTGTCGAGGCCGCAGACCGCGATCTTTTTAACACCTAGAACCGGGAAGGGACTAGTGCTGGACATGAAGCGACTCCTACGACAAACGAAGGGG
>JAQBEG010000166.1:0-2841 GCA_032123985.1 Deltaproteobacteria bacterium | reverse complement strand
ACGTGAATGCTCATGTTCTCGACGATGCCGAGCACGGGGACGTTGACCTTCTCGAACATCTTCAGCGCCTTGCGCGCATCGATCAGCGCAATGTCCTGCGGCGTGGTCACGATCAGCGCACCGGTGACTGGCACTTTCTGCGCCAGCGTGAGCTGGATATCACCGGTTCCGGGCGGCAGATCAACAATTAGATAGTCGAGATCGCGCCAGCGCGTATCGCGCAGCAATTGCTCCAGCGCCTGCGTCACCATCGGACCGCGCCATACCATCGGCGTGTCGGCGTCGATCAAAAAGCCGATCGAAATCGCCTGGATGCCGTGTCCCTCCATCGGCTCGAGGCTCTTGCCGTCTTTCGATTCGGGACGCCCCGAGATGCCG
This sequence comes from Deltaproteobacteria bacterium, assembly GCA_032123985.1. Classification (GTDB taxonomy): domain Bacteria; phylum Myxococcota_A; class UBA9160; order UBA9160; family UBA4427; genus UBA4427. The sequence continues at coordinate 2,463 of JAQBEG010000166.1, read as the reverse complement.
AGCATGGTTGGCTGCGACGGCCCGTAGATATCGGCGTCGAGCATGCCAACCGAGGCGCCCTCGGCGGCGAGCGCGAGCGCAAGATTGACCGCGGTCGTCGATTTTCCCACGCCGCCTTTGCCCGAGGCGACCGCGATGATGTTCTTGATACCCGGGATCAGCTTCACGCCGCGTTGCACAGCGTGCGGGACGACCTTCGAGCGGACATCGACGCTTACCTTCGCGGCGCCCGCATCGCGCAACGCCTGCGTCACCATTCTGCGGATCGGTTCGATCTGGCTCTTTCCCGGGTAGCCAAGCTCGATCTCGAGCGACAGCTGATCGCCGGCTAGCTTGAGATTCTTGACTGCGCGCGTCGTGACGAAGTCCTTTCCCGTGTTGGGATCGACGAGTTGCTTGAGGACGTCTTGCGCCTGCGCTTCGCTGAGAGCCATGGGTGCTGCCCGCCGGGGTGTGGGGAAAAGCCGCTAAGTGTACCGAATTCAACGCGCCGCAGACACGTTGACCCTACCCGCTTTGCTAGAATTCGCGCTCCTTGCGCCCCGCTCCGATGTCTTCCCGCAGGCTCTTCGTTACAACCGCGCTGCCTTACGCGAACGGTTCGTTTCACATCGGCCACATCATGGAGTACATCCAGGCCGACATCTGGGTGCGATTCCAGCGCATGCAGGGGCACGAGGTGCATCTGATCGGCGCGGACGACGCGCACGGCGCACCGATCATGCTCAAGGCCGAGGCCGAGGGTATCGCGCCCGAGGCGCTGATCGGGCGAATCGCCGCGGAGCGCCCGAAGTACCTGCGGGGCTTCCACATTTCCTTCGACAACTGGCATTCGACGCACTCGCCGGAGAACACCGCGCTGTCGCAGGATATTTACCGCAAACTGAAGGCTGCCGGGCTGATCACCACCCGTTTGGTCGAGCAGTTCTACGATCCGGTGAAGGGCATGTTCCTCGCCGACCGTTACATCAAGGGCGAATGCCCCAGCTGCGGCGCCGCCGACCAGTTCGGCGACGCCTGCGAGAACTGCAGCTCGGTCTACGCCGCAACCGATCTGCGCAAGCCGTATTCGACGCTCTCCGGCGCACCCCCGATCCTGAAATCCTCGGAGCACCATTTCTTCAAGCTCTCGGACGCGAAATGCAAGGCATTCCTCAAGCGCTGGATCGACACGCCCGGACGTCTGCAGCCCCAGGTCATCAACAAGGCCAAGGAATGGCTCGAGGGCGAGGGCGATAAGGCGCTCGCCGACTGGGACATTTCACGCGACCCACCCTATTTCGGCATTCGCATTCCGGATATCGCAGACGAGAAATACCTCTACGTCTGGCTCGACGCCCCGATCGGCTACCTCGCCAGCCTGAAGCAGTACTGCGACCGCAAGGGGATTGACTTCGAAGCCTTCCTCGCCGACCCCCGCACCGAGCAGATCCACTTCATCGGCAAGGACATCATCTATTTCCACACCCTGTTCTGGCCGGCGATGCTCGAGTTCGCCGGCACCCCGTACCGGGTTCCGGATCACGTCTACGTGCACGGATTCATCGGCGTGTCCGGCGAGAAGATGTCGAAGTCGCGTGGCACCGGAATCAGCCCGCTGCGCTACCTCGACATCGGGATGAATCCGGAGTGGCTGCGCTACTACATCGCCGCGAAGCTGAACGCGAGCGTCGAGGACGTCGACTTCAACCCGGACGATTTCATCGCCCGCGTCAACAGCGATCTCGTCGGCAAGTACGTCAACATCGCGAGCCGCGCGGCAGGATTCATCGCCAAGCACTTCGACGGAAATCTTTATGCGTTCCCCGAGGAGGAGATTGACCCGCAGTTCTCATGGGCGGTCGCGATTGCGTCGGCGGACCTTATTCTCGATGCCTATGAAAATCGTGAGTTTGGAAAGGTGATCCGGGAAGTGATGCGGCTGGCCGACGTCGCGAACCAGCGCTACGACCAGGCGCAACCGTGGGCACTTGCCAAGGACCCTGCAAAGCGCAGCGAACTACATCGTGCATGCACCGAGGCCATCGATGCCTTCTTCGTGCTCACGGTGTACCTTGCACCGATCCTGCCCGCGACTGCGGCGCGGGTCGCGCGCGAGCTATTTGGCATGCATCACGATCTGAACTTCGAGGACCGCAAACGCCGGCCAACGCGAATCCAGCCGTTCAGACACCTGATGAGCCGGGTCGACGAAAAGCAGTTCGACGCCCTGTTCGCGTCGCCACCGGCCGTTTCTGCCACGCACGCTCCACACACGCCGCAAACCCACGCCGAGCACCAGCAGCATTTAGCCCAGAAGGATTCCAGCGTGACTGATCCCATTTCGATCGACGACTTCACCAAGCTCGACCTGCGTGTGGCGAAAATCGTCGACGCCGAACAGGTCGAGGGTGCCGACAAACTTCTCAAGCTGACGCTCGATATCGGATCCGAAACCCGCACCGTGTTCGCCGGCATCAAGTC
>JAQBEG010000165.1:0-6628 GCA_032123985.1 Deltaproteobacteria bacterium | reverse complement strand
GGGTACGCGTCGGACGTAACCCGCACGTATCCGGTCGGTGGGCAATTCGAGCCGGCCGCCCGAGACCTCTATGAAGTCGTGCTCGCAGCACAATTGGCTGCGATTGATGCATCCCGCCCGGGAACGACACTGCCCGAGATTCATTCGACGGCATTGCGCGTGCTCTGCGAAGGGATGGTGACGCTCGGCGTGCTCAAGGGCAGCGTCGATGAGATCATCGAAAAAGAATCATATCGTCCCTACTACATGCATGGCACCAGTCATTGGCTCGGACTCGACGTGCACGACGTCGGCGCCTATGTGACACGAGATGATTCAGGCGAAGCCAAACCTCGCCAGCTTTCAAAAGGAATGGTGTATACCATCGAACCGGGGCTCTATATCGGAGCCAATGATCCGAATGCACCCGAGGCCTTCAAAGGCATTGGTATTCGCATCGAGGACGACATCGTGGTCACCGAAGATGGAATTCACAACCTGAATAGCGAGATTCCAAAAACGGTCGATGCAATCGAAGCCTGGGTTCGCGGTTGACTCGACCGCGCCCATCGCTTCCTCAGATCAATCCAAAATCTTCTACCCACGGCTCAGTCTTCGGAGGAACCAGTCCCAATGCCCGATATCGAATCGCTATTGAAGGAGAAACGCTCTTTCAAGCCTTCCACCGAATTTTCACGCCAGGCCAATTGGAACAAACGCACGACGGCCGAGTACCGAAAGCTCGCCGAAAAGAATCCAACGAAATTCTGGGCCAAGATGGCCAAAGAAAACGTCGATTGGTTCACTCCATGGAAAAAGGTACTCGATTGGAAGCCGCCATTTGCGAAATGGTTCGTCGGCGCAAAAACCAACGTCTCCTACAACTGTCTCGATCGTCACATCGCGGGCCCAAACGCGTGGCGGAAGAACAAGGCCGCCATCATCTGGGAAGGCGAGCCCGGCGATACGCGTGTGATTACCTATGGCGAACTTCACAAGGAAGTTTGCCAATTCGCCAACGTACTCAAGACGCAGGGCATCAAGAAGGGCGATCGCGTCTGCATCTACATGCCTATGATTCCCGAGCTCGCGATTGCAATGCTCGCCTGCACGCGAATCGGTGCACCTCATTCGATCGTGTTCGGCGGCTTCTCGTCTGAAGCGCTCAGCGATCGAATCAACGACGCCGAAGCCAAGCTCGTCGTCACGGCCGATGGCGGGTATCGGAAGGGCGCACCTTTCGGACTGAAAGCGACGGTCGATGCAGCCGTCGACAAATCGCCGTGTGTCAAAACGGTCGTCGTCGTCGAGCGAACGAAGCAGCCCGTCGAAATCCGACCCGGCCGAGACATCTGGTGGCACGAAGCGATGGCACAGGCATCCACGCACTGTCCCCCGGCGAAACTCGACGCGGAGCATCCACTTTTCATTCTCTACACGAGTGGGACGACCGGAAATCCGAAGGGTATCCTTCATACGACCGGCGGCTACCTGACTCACGTAGCGACGACCTTCAAGGCCATTTTCGACATCAAAGATGACGACGTCTATTGGTGCACCGCGGATATCGGTTGGATCACGGGCCATTCGTACGTCGTCTACGGTCCGCTCGCGAACGGCGCGACGACCGTAATGTACGAAGGGACTCCGACCCATCCCGGTCCTGACCGCTGGTGGTCCCTGATCGAAAAATGGGGCGTCTCGATCTTCTATACGGCGCCCACGGCGATTCGGACGTTCATCCGGCTTGGTGACGAACATCCGAAGAGCCACGACCTAACGAGTCTTCGCCTACTCGGATCGGTTGGTGAGCCGATCAATCCGGAAGCGTGGATGTGGTACCACCGCGTGATCGGTGGAAAGCGCTGTCCGATCGTCGACACTTGGTGGCAGACCGAGACGGGCGGAATCATGATCTCGTCGATTCCGGGCGCCGTTGAAACGAAACCCGGATCCGCAACGAAGCCCTTCCCCGGGATCAAGGCCGACATCCTGGATGAAGAAGGGAATACGACGAAGGGCGAGGCGGGTGGTTTTCTCGTGCTTACCCGTCCCTGGCCGGGCATGCTGCGCGGCATCTGGGGTGACCCGAAGCGATTCAAGGAAACCTACTGGAGCAAATACGACGAAACCTACTTTGCTGGAGACGGCGCACACCGCGACAAAGCCGGCAATTTCTGGATCATGGGTCGGATCGACGACGTCATGAACGTCTCCGGCCATCGAATCGGGACCATGGAGGTGGAAAGCGCACTCGTTTCGTCACCGGACGTAGCGGAAGCAGCGGTCGTGGGTCGACCCGATGAGATCACCGGCACGGCCATCGTCGCCTTTGTCTCTCCAAAGGGCACAACGACACCTGACCATGGACTCGTCGGCCGGCTCAAGCAACACGTCACGAAGGAAATCGGGGCGATCGCGCGCCCGACCGAAATCCGCTTCACGAACGCTTTGCCGAAGACCCGATCCGGCAAGATCATGCGGCGACTACTTCGGGACATCGCCTCCGGCCGAGAGGTCGCGGGCGATACGAGTACCCTCGAGGATTTCAGCGTCCTCGCAAAGCTTCGCGAGAGCGAAGAAGACTGACTCGCGCGCGAACCGCCGTACAAACGAAAGAAAGGGCGATGGCACTCTCGAAGACTCAACAGAGACACGCCGATGAATACCTCGAGATCTTCATGGGCGGTCTCAAACGTAGAAATCCCGATCAGCCCGAATTCCACCAGGCGGTTCACGAGGTCGCCCGGGATATCGTGCCCTTCCTCGAAGACAAGAAGGCCTACAAGGATGCGCACATCCTCGACCGGATGACGGAGCCCGATCGCGTGATCATTTTCCGCGTCTGCTGGATGGACGACGATAATAACGTCCGTGTCAATCGTGGTACACGTGTTCAGTTCAACAACTCGATCGGTCCCTATAAGGGAGGCCTCCGGTTTCACAGGAACGTGAATCTTTCGATCTTGAAATTTCTCGGATTCGAACAAGTTTTCAAAAATTCGTTGACGACATTGCCGATGGGCGGGGGCAAGGGCGGCGCGAATTTCAATCCACAAGACAAGAGCGACCACGAGGTCATGCGTTTCTGTCAGGCATTCATGACCGAACTCTTCCGACACATCGGTCCCTATACCGACATTCCAGCCGGAGACATCGGAGTCGGCGCACGCGAGATTTCCTATCTTTTTGGTCAGTACAAACGGCTCAAGAACGAGTTCACCGGTACGCTCACAGGGAAAGGACTCGCGTTCGGCGGCTCACTCATTCGTACCGAGGCGACCGGATACGGCTGTGTCTATTTCGCTCGCGAAATGCTTTCGACCCGCGGCGAGGACATCAAGGGCAAGACCTGCATCGTGTCGGGTTCGGGCAATGTCGCTCAATACACGACAGAAAAGCTCACGGAACTCGGTGGCAAGGTCGTGACCCTCTCGGATTCGGGCGGCTTCATCCACGACCCGAACGGAATCGACGCGGAGAAACTCGCCTGGATCATCGACTTGAAGACGAACAAACGCGGCCGCATCAGCGAGTACAAGGAAAAATGGGGCGGCGAATTCCATGAAGGCAAACGACCTTGGGGTGTGCCTTGCGATCTCGCCTTCCCCTGCGCCACGCAGAACGAGCTCGAAGAGGATGACGCCAAGACCATGGTCGCGAACGGCTGCCAGCTCGTTTCGGAAGGCGCGAACATGCCTTCAACGATCGATGCGATCAACGTTTTCCTGGATCAGAAAGTCCTCTTCGGGCCTTCCAAGGCAGCGAATGCTGGCGGTGTCGCAGTCAGCGGCCTCGAGCAATCACAGAACGCGATGCGGCTGTCCTGGACACGCAAAGAGGTCGACGCCCAACTCCTGGACATCATGCAGAAGATTCATCGATCTTGTGTCGAGCGGGGTCGCGAAGGCGAGTACATCAACTACGTGAAGGGCGCGAACATCGCCGGGTTCGTCAAGGTCGCAGATGCGATGCTGGCTTACGGCGTGCTCTAGACCGGCAAAACAGCGCGATCCATTGGAATTCCGACGGGGTCTTCGCCGCATGAGGAGTCGCTCCCGATACGGCCTGTGGACCAGCTTCCGGACGCATTCCGGGAAGCGTGAATGACGCCGCCGAGCTGTGGCATCTCGGCCTCGAGCGTCTGATTCGTCACGAGTTCGAGAATCGTCCGCACGACGCCCTTGTGAGCGACGACGAGCGCCGATTGAGCCTCACTTGCGCGTAGGTGCATGAGTCCGCGTTCGATGCGGCGCCGAAAATCGGGACGTGGCTCGCCTTCCGGAAATTCAAAACCACGCGTCCTCGCTTGCCAATCTGCGTAGAGTGCGGGATCGGTTGTTTCGATCTCTTTGCGCGTGAGTCCCTCCCAACGACCGAAATGGATCTCGCGAAAATTCGATTCGAGCCGCACTGAGTGCGAGGGCGCGATGATTTGCGCGGACTCCCAGGCGCGAGAGAGTGTGCTCGCCCAGACCGTCTCGAAGGTTTCGCCAGGTATCTTATGCCGGGCTTCACGGGCCTGGGCCTGCCCACGATCAGAAAGCGGGATGTCGGTTGCGCCGTAGTAACGAATGCTCGACTGACCCACGGTTTCACCGTGCCGAACGAGAATGAGGCGAGTCAGTCGATCCTGCATGCGGCAAGCGTCGCTCGTGGCCATCCCGTCGTCAACGCGTCGTCAACGCGTCGTCAACGCGCCGTCAACGCGCCGTCAACGCGCCGTCAACGCACCACCGATGCACCACCAATGCTCGGTCGCTTCGCTCCACATCCGATAGAATCACCAAATTGGACGAACGGGACATCCGGGCACCATTCATGTCGAAACTCAATCCAATCGTCCTTCCGATCGAGGCCGGCCTAAAGGCGCAGCTCATTCGCCGATACAAGCGCTTCCTCGCGGACATCCGTCTCGATGACGGCAGCGACCTCACAGTTCATTGCCCCAATCCCGGAAGTATGCTCGGCACGCAGGCACCCGGCTCGGCTGTTCGATGTTCCACTCATGAAGATCCGAAACGAAAATACCGTCATACGCTCGAGATGATTCGGGTCGGACAGAGCTGGGTCGGGCTACATGCCGCGAAGGCCAACGCCGTCGCGCTTCGCGCGCTCGAAGCAAACGCCTACGCACCATTCGCGGGCTATGAAACGATCGAACATGAGGTCGCGGTCGACGAGGGATCGCGCTTCGACTTCCGTCTCATCGGCCACGCAACGCATGAAGAACCGTGCTGGATCGAGGTCAAGAGCGTGACTTTGTGCGACGCCCGACGAGCTCGATTTCCCGACGCCGTGACGACGCGCGGGCGACGCCATCTCGAGCACCTGATGGCGCGAAAAGAACGGGGCGAGCGAGCGGCGCTGCTCTACATCGTACAGCGAGCGGACGCGGATTCGGTCGCACCCGCCGATGAGATCGATCCAGATTATGCATCGGCCCTGCGCGAAGCCGCTCGCGCCGGTGTCGAAATCCATGCGCTCGGAGCCCGCGTGCTCGCCGATCATATTCGGCTGGAGCGAGTGCTTCCCGTGTTGCTATGAACGCTGCTATGAAGCGCACATGAAGCGCATTCAGGAGGCCACTTCGGATAGAGCGGCACGGATCCGCAAAGTGCGGGCACCGCTGCTGCGATGGTACGACGCGAATCGACGCGATCTCCCCTGGCGAAGGTCGAGGGACCCGTACGCGATTTGGATCTCCGAAACGATGCTCCAACAGACGCGAGTCGAGACGGTGATTCCCTATTGGGAACGCTTTCTCGAAGCGTTCCCCGACGTCGCAAGCCTGGCGCATGCCGACCTCGACGACATCTACGCGGCGTGGACGGGGCTCGGGTACTACTCCCGCGCACGCAATCTCAAGCATGCCGCCGAAACGATCGTCGCGGAACACGCTGGCCAGCTTCCCAACACCGCGGACGGTCTGCGTGAACTGAAGGGGATCGGTCGCTACACGGCGGGCGCCGTCGCTTCGATCGCCTTCGATCGCGAGGAACCGTTGGTCGACGGAAACGTCGTGCGTGTCTTCACTCGACTCCTCGGCATCCGAGAGGAAAGCTCCGCGAAGACGGTCGTAGAGAGCATCTGGAGCGCCGCCGGCGAGTTGGTGCCCGGGCCGCGGCCAGGCGACCTCAACCAGGCACTGATGGAACTCGGCGCCACGGTCTGCACGCCAAAAGGTCCCCAATGCTCGGATTGCCCCCTCTGCAATCACTGCGACGCGCGCGCGCGTGGCGATGCCGAGAGTCTTCCGATCAAAAAGTCGAAGCCGAAACCGAGGCCAATGCGCGCCGTCGCCGCCTGGATCGTGCGCGGCGAGAAGATTCTCGCGGTACGGCGACCCGAAGTGGGGCTCATGGCAGGCCTTTGGGAACTCCCGGGCGGGGAGATCGGTTCGAAGGACGAGGCGAAGGATCGACTCGCGGATATTCTTCGAAATGAGATCGGACTCGAAGTTCGCAACGCTCGATCGGTTGGCAAAATCGAGCATGTCTTCACGCATCGTCGACTCGACCTCGAAATTTTCCACTGCCGCGCAGAAAAGGGCGACCGCGTCCGACGAAGCCAGTACCAGGCCCATCGCTGGATTCGTCCAATCGCGTTTTTGGATCTCGCTCATGCTGGGCCCTCTCGAAAGGCGATG
>JAQBEG010000164.1:0-6318 GCA_032123985.1 Deltaproteobacteria bacterium | reverse complement strand
CTCCGCCCGATTCGTCTGTGAACAAAGCGTCGGCAACGACGAGAGCCTCGCGCGAGCGCTTTTCCTCCTCGATCTTGGCACGAGCGCTTCGCGGACGACCTCCCGATCCACCGCCTTCACGCCGCATCCGATCGCGTTCGCTGTAGCTCAACTTCCGATCGTCACTCGCCATTTTCATCCACCTTGATCGCTCCCCTCGACGAATGTCTCGACCGCGACGCCATCCGATCGCAGCAAGCGCTCGAGGTTGGTCCGGGCGGCGACATTCTCGCAGTCCAGTTTCACGGCCGTTTCGAATGCGCTTCTGGCCTCCTGGGGGCGACCATCTGCCCAATACGCCAGCCCGAGATGATTCTGAATTTCTGAGGCATGCGGAACCAGACTGGCCGCCTGCTCGAGTTCCGAGATCGCAAGAACCGGATCGCTCCGAGTGAGCGCCTCTGTCCCCGCGGCGTAGTGGCGTGCGCCTCGAAATGCCCGCATCGCCGAAGATTCACAACCCATCGCTACGCCCGCAAGAACGAGTATTCCCACCAACATGACAGCGCGGGTGAAAATTTCGAGTGATTTGAATCGCCAGAACATGCGCATTCGAGTTTCCAGTTTGCTGCGAAAAAGATCGCTCAGAATTGCTGTCTACCTAAACCCATGGTACCAAGCCCGTCATGGAGCGAAGACGATGATAGATCTTTTCCCGATTATTCCCGCCATCCCGACCATTGCGTCGATGCTGGCGAAGAGAATACGCGTCTGTCCATGACTCCAGCACACGTCATCCGGTGTTGAAACCCAGGGGCCGCAGACGCGAAAGCGACTGCGGCCCCTGGGCTTTCAGGCAACACGAGGACGACGATGAGCAAATCCTATACCCAGGGCGGAATGCGAGAAGTGGCGGCTCTCGCAGCCCCTCTGGTTCTGACACAGATCATGGTCACCGCGATGGGAGTCGTCGACTCGGTCATCGTCGGGCGGCTCGGGGCGGCCCAATTGGGCGCGGTCGGACTGGGCGGAATGTGGGTCTGGACAGTCACGTCCTTCTTCGTCGGAACGTCGACGGGCGTCCAGACCTTCGTCGCACAACATCACGGGGCGGGGCGTGCGAGCGAGTGTGGCACCTGGTCGTGGCAGGGACTGGCCTCGGTCGTTCCGCTGGCGGGCATCGCGGCCATCTTGATCTTCATTTTTGCGGATTCGGTCATCGCGATGCTGGCGCCTTCGGACTCGATCGCACCGCTCGCGACCGGCTACATGCGCGGACGCTCGTTTGGCATCATCGGCATTACTGCAGCCTCCTCGCTGTCATGTTTCTTTCGAGGCATCGGCAACACGCGGACGCCGCTCATAGCCACCTTGATCGCCAATCTCGCGAATCTCTTCCTCGACTTCGGTCTCGTCTACGGCATGTTCGGAATGCCGCGGCTCGGTGTCGTCGGTGCGGGACTCGCCACTTCCATTTCGGAGTGGATCTATTTCGGCGCGGTCGCAACCATTTTTCTTCGTCCCAGCGTCGCAACGCGGTTCAACACGCGCTTTCACCCGCCTCGTTTTGACGAAATCAAGCGCCTGTGGCGCACGGGTATCCCGATCGGCGGTCAATGGACGATCGAAATGCTCGCATTCGCCGTATTCACGGCGTTCGTTGCGCGGATGGGCGATGCCCCTATGGCGGCCAGTCACGCGTTCATCCAGCTACTCAGCCTCTCGTTCATGCAGGCGGTTGGGATCGCGATCGCGACGACTACGCTCGTCGGCCGATATATCGGCTCGGGCCAGCTCGAGTATGTCGCGCGAAGCCTTCGCTCATCGATGTTATTGGGCGCCATGCTGGCTGCGATCATCGCGGCGCTCTTCATACTGATTCCGGATCTGCTGCTCGGAATATTCTCGGCTGATCCAGCGGTACTCGCCTATGGCGGCCCGCTTCTCATGGTCGGCGCGCTGTATCAGTTCTTCGATGCTATCGCGATCGTCTCGGATGGTGCGCTTCGCGGGGCCGGGGATACTCGCTGGCCCTTCGCCGCACGCTGCCTGCTCTCTTGGCTGGTCTTTCTCCCCCTTGCCTATCTGCTGGCGGGCCCTGTCGGATGGGGTCTCAGCGGAGCCTGGCTCGGCGGTCTGGTGTCGAGCATCCTGCTCGCCCTCATCCTCGTTTTTCGATTTCGTGGAGGGGCTTGGCGACGCATTCAGATCTAGGAGCCTGAACGAAGTAGATCATCGAAATACGAGATCGTCTTTATCAATCCATCTCGCAGGGGCACGGTCGGCGCCCAGCCGAGTTGTTTCTGGGCGCGACCGATATCCGGACAACGCCGCACGGGATCATCGGATGGGAGTGACTCATAGACGAGTTCGGACTTCGAGCCTGTTAGCTCTATCACGAGGCCGGCGAGCTCCTTCATCGTAAATTCACCGGGATTGCCGAGATTGATGGGGCCGGTCACATCGGGATCGCTTTGCATCAAAGCCATCAGTCCGGCAACTAGATCGTCTACATAACAGAACGAACGCGTCTGGCTTCCGTCTCCGTAGATCGTCAGAGGCGTACCTTTCAACGCCTGGACGATGAAATTCGAGACGACCCGGCCGTCACCGGGATCCATTCGTGGCCCGTATGTGTTGAATATTCGCGCAACCTTGATTTCGAGCCCGACCTCACGGTGATAGTCGAAGTAGAGCGTCTCAGCGCAGCGCTTGCCCTCGTCATAGCACGAGCGAAGTCCGATCGGATTGACGTTTCCCCAATAGTCCTCCGTCTGCGGATGGACATCGGGATCACCGTAAACCTCGCTCGTCGACGCCTGGAGAATCCTGGCCTTGAGGCGCTTCGCCAGTCCGAGCATGTTGATCGCACCATGAACACTCGTCTTGGTCGTTTGGATCGGATTGCTCTGATAATGGGGCGGCGAGGCGGGGCAAGCGAGATTGTAGATCTGGTCAACTTCGACGAAGAGCGGAAACGTCACATCGTGCCGCACCAGCTCGAACATCGGGTTGGACATCATGTGCGAAATATTCTGTTTGGATCCGGTGTAGAAATTGTCAACGCAGAGAACTTCATAACCTGCTTCGAGCAAGCGGTCGCAGAGGTGGGATCCCAGAAAACCGGCACCCCCCGTGACGGCGACTCGATCGCGTCGATGCCTATCCGGTGCGCGTGGACTCGTCTTCGTCATGCTTGTCCAATCCGTCTCCAAATCTCCTTTGAGGCACTGAAATGTCGTCGATTGAACCTCCGAACGCAAGCTCGGGTTCGCTCGCCGACGTGGCGTAGGACTCGGATCTAACCGAGAATGCATTGATGAAGATCATGGTGACCGGGACCGCCGGCTTCATCGGCGCCGCCGTCGCAGAGGCGCTCGTCGAACGTGGCGACGAGGTCGTCGGTGTAGACAACATGAATGACTACTACGACGTGTCGCTAAAACAGGCCCGCCTCGACCGGATTTTGACCTCATCGAGTTACCGACACTTCTGCTTCGATCTTGCCGACACGACACGAACCCTCGATCTCTTCGCTGCCGAGCGCCCCCAGCGCGTCATCCATCTCGCTGCACAAGCGGGCGTGCGGTACTCGATCGAGCAGCCACAGGTTTATGGCAAAGCCAATCTAGCGGCCTTTCTCAACATCCTCGAGGCATCGCGACATCACGGCGTCGACCACCTCACCTTCGCATCCAGCAGTTCCGTCTATGGTGGCAATACGAAGACACCGTTCTCGGAACGAGATGCCGTTGATCATCCGGTCAGCCTCTACGCGGCCACCAAAAGAGCCAACGAACTCATGGCCCACACCTATGCGCATCTCTTCGAGCTACCGACGACGGGCCTGCGCTTCTTTACGGTATACGGCCCGTGGGGCCGGCCTGACATGTCGCCGTTCATCTTCGTGCGCAAGATCCTCGCCGGCGAACCAATAGACGTATTCAACCACGGTGATCATCAACGTGACTTCACTTATATCGACGACATTGTCGAAGGTGTCCTTCGCACGAGCGACCAACCGGCTCGGCCCGACCCAGACTATGACCGCAGTGCGCCCGACGCCTCGCGCAGTTTTGCCCCATGGCGAGTATTCAATATTGGCTGCGAACGGCCGGTAGAACTGCTGCGATATATCGAGGTGATCGAGGAATGCACGGGCAAGAAGGCGATCAAGAACATGCTTCCGCAACAACCGGGGGATGTGAAAGCGACCTACGCGGACGTCTCGGCCCTGGTCGAAGCGGTCGGCTATCGGCCCAAGGTCTCGCTCGAAGAGGGAATGGAGCGATTCGTCAGATGGTTTCGCGACTACTACATCAAGTAGAGACGTCGAACAAAGCAGTCGGGCAGATCGGACGAATCCGACGATGAACCATCTCTTCGACGCACTAAGACCATTCGTTCACAGCATTTCCACGTCGAGTTCGATGATCGCGGCTAGTGTCGCGCCGGGCCTGAGATCCCGACGGCCAGTCAACTCTGCTGGCAGCGTGCTGTTCACGGCGTCCGGAGCATGACTGGTCGGCTCGACGCAGAAATAATCCTCGCCCGCCGGTGTATACACGACGAGATGTCGCAGCTCGTCACCTGCCAGCAACCTGACTCGCAATCCGGGATTCGGCCAATCGATCAGGCTCCCCCCGCCGCCGATACCGAAAGCGTTGTCCAGATCGAGTGACGACACGACCCGGGGTAATCGCAGATCACAAGCATGGTCCAGCGGAGCTGGACGCTCGGGGATCATGTCATCGCCAGACTTCCAAATTTCCGTCACATCGGCGGAAAGCTGCGCGGCTCCTTTCGGGAAGTACGGATGCCAGCCCATTCCAGCCGGCATCGGCGTCGCCCCCAAATTGGTGAGTGAGAGCGACAATAAAAGCCCCCGCTCGGTCAGCAGAAAGCGTTGAAGGGCGCGATAGGGCCAAGGCCAGTCCTTCTCGTCGACATCCGCTGCATGGTCGTAAATGAGGGTGGCCTCGCGTTCGCTGTGGTCGGCAAGGCGCCAGACGTTTTGCCAGGCCTGACCGTGGATCGCGTGGGGCTCGGGAGGGAAGTTGGGGCGGAGGATGATTTCTCGGGAGCCGTGGCGGAACCGACCGTTGGCGATTCGGCCCGAAAATGGGAAGAGAGGGAAGGCGGCCAGACCCAGTGCATCTCTGTTTGCGACCGCCTCCTGGGAGCCCGAGCGAAGAATGTCGAACCCGGACACGCGGAGTGAAACGACGCTCCCGCCCGCCCGGGGAGCAAGAATCAACTCGGTATCAGCATGGCGTATCGTGGTGAGTTCGAGGTCCTTGAGCATCGGGGGTTGACGTTATCCGATGTTGAACGAGTCGGAGCAGTGACTTGTCATTGCATATTGAGTCTCGTGCGCAGGGCCCGCAATCCGTCACGGCTTGGCTCACAAAGGCCGTGTTCCGTAATCAGTGACGTCACATAGCGTGCTGGCGTGACATCGAATGCCGGGTTTGCGACCGGGCTCGACTCATCGAATAACGCGACTCGCTGCAGCTGACCGTCCCGATCCAGACCCTCCATTTCTCGAACTTCCAAAGCATCTCTCTCCTCGATCGGAATCTCGCGAAGTCCATCCTCGATCTCCCAATCGATCGTCGACGAAGGCAGGGCAACGTAGAAGGGAATTTCGTTGGCCTTGGCAGCGAGAGCTTTCAGGTAAGTTCCAATCTTGTTACAGACGTCGCCGGACGCGGACGTGCGGTCGCTCCCGACGATCACGGCATCGACGAGGCCGCGCTGCATCAAATGGCCTCCGGCATTGTCCACGACGACGGTGTGCGGCACACCCTGCTCGCGCAACTCGAACGCCGTGATGCTCGCGCCCTGATTTCGCGGGCGTGTCTCGCCAACCCAGACATGGATGGGGAGGCCCGATCGATGAGCCTTGTAGATCGGGGCCAGTGCCGTTCCCCAATCGACAGTGGCGAGCCAACCCGCATTACAATGCGTCAATATCTGGATCGGCTCACCGTGTTTCGCGGCTGCCATGTCCTGCAGAATCGCGAGTCCATGGTCGCCGATCGACTCACAGCAGGCGACATCTTCATCACAGATTGCGATGGCTTCGTTTCGCGCACGCGCTGCGCGTTCGTCCAACGAGCAGCTCGAGATCGCATTGATCACGCGGTCGACGGCCCAGCGGAGATTGATTGCGGTCGGACGTGTCGCGATCAGTTCGTTTTCGGCGCGCGCAAGCGCGTCGTCGCCGGGATCGGTCGAAAGCGCGAGCGCAATCGCATGTGCGGCCGTTGCCCCGATCAAGGGCGCACCACGAACCCGCATCATTCGAATGGCTTCTGCCGCAGAAGCCACGTCGCG
>JAQBEG010000163.1:0-3575 GCA_032123985.1 Deltaproteobacteria bacterium | reverse complement strand
GGTCGAGCCGCCCGTCGCGATCCGTCGGGGAAGCAGATCGTCCGCACCTCGTCAAAGGTGCGGACGAAGTGCGGCGTGATCCCCCTGGTGATGTGCTCATCGAGGTCTTCGTAGTCGGCGCGGTTCTGCTCGGGCAGAATCAGCGTCTTCACGCCCGCCCGACGGGATGCGATCACCTTCTCTTTGACCCCGCCAATCGGCATCACGAAGCCGCTGAGGGTAAGCTCGCCGGTCATGGCCAGGCTGTTCGTCGGAGGCTGTCCGACAACCAGCGAGTACAGGGCACACGCCATGGTGATCCCTGCGGAAGGACCGTCCTTGGGCGTCCCGCCCTCGGGCACGTGGATATGAACGTCGACCTTTGTATGGAAGTCACTCGTCAGCCCGAGCTGTTTTGCGCGTGAGCGGATGTAGGACATCGCCGCGTTGGCCGATTCCTGCATGACTTCGCCAAGGCGCCCGGTGATCTGCAGCTTGCCTTTGCCTGGGGTCACGGCGACTTCCGTCTGGAGCAGCTCGCCGCCGACCTCGGTATAGGCCAACCCGGTCGTCACACCGATCCGATTTTCGGTCTCGGTCTGGCCGAAACGATACTTCTGTACGCCGAGATAATGGCGAACCAGCTTCGGGGTCACCTTGACCGGCTTGAATCCCTCGCCCGCGGCAACGAGCTCCCGCGCCACCTTGCGGGAAATCGAGGCAAGTTCCCGCTCGAGCCCGCGTACGCCGGATTCCCGGGTGTAATACCGAATCACTTCGAGGATCGCGCCCTCGGTAAATCGCATGTTCGCGTCCGAGAGACCATTATCCGCGATCACCTTGTCGACGAGGTGCCTCTTTGCGATTTCGAGCTTCTCGGACTCGATGTAGCCCGGAATCTGGATGATCTCCATGCGATCCTGCAGCGGTCTCGGAATTTCGTGGAGAACGTTCGCCGTGCAGATGAACATCACATGCGACAGGTCGTAGTCGATGTCGAGGTAATGGTCCGCGAAGGTGTGGTTCTGCTCCGGATCGAGGACTTCGAGCATCGCGGAACTCGGATCACCGCGGAAATCCATCGACATCTTATCGATCTCATCGAGCAAGAAGACCGGATTCGAAGATCCTGCCCTCTTCAGGCCCTGAATGATCTTCCCGGGGAGCGCGCCGATATAGGTTCGGCGATGGCCGCGGATTTCAGCCTCGTCCCGCACACCGCCCAGACTGATCCGAGCGAAGTCACGTCCGGTCGCACGAGCAATCGATTTGCCAAGGGATGTCTTGCCCACTCCTGGCGGTCCGACGAGACAGAGGATGGGGCCCTTGATCTTCTTGACGAGCGTTTGCACGGCGAGGTATTCGAGAATTCTTTCCTTCGGTTTTTCGAGGCCATAGTGATCGGCGTCGAGGATCTCCTCGGAAACGCTGAGGTTCTTTTCCTCTTCTTTGTATTCGTCCCAGGGCAGCCCGAGCATCCAGTCGATGTAGTTTCGAACCACTGTCGCTTCTGCAGCCATCGGCGACATCTGCTTCAGCTTCTTCATCTCCTTTTCGACGCGTTCTTGAGCTTCCTCGGGCATCTTTTTAGCGGCCAGTTGTTCTTCCAGCTCGCCGACTTCGTTCTTCTGCTCGTCGCGATCGCCGAGTTCCTTCTGGATCGCTCGCATCTGCTCGTTCAGGTAGTACTCCTTTTGGGAGCGCTCCATCTGTTTCTTCACGCGACCGCGAATCTTGCGTTCGACTTCGAGGACCTCGATCTCCGCCTGCATCCGGCTGAATACTTCTTCGAGACGCTCGACGGCCGATGTCACTTCGAGAAGTTTCTGGCGATCCGGCAACTTCAAGTTGAGATGCGCAACGACCGTATCCGCGAGTTTTCCCGGGTCGGAGATCGCGGCCACCGAGTTCACCAGCTCTGGCGCGACCTTCTTGTTCAGTTTCGAATACGACTCGAAGGTCGAATGAATCGATCGGACGAGCGCCTCTGCCTCGGGTGTGTCCCCGCCTTCGTCGGCGAGTTCGTTGATCTCGACTGAAAAATAGGGATCGAGCGACGCGAAGCTACGAATTTTGGCGCGGGTCACCCCCTCGACAAGAACCTTGACAGTGCCGTCCGGAAGCCGCAGAAGTTGGATGATCGTGCCGAGCGTCCCGATGTCGTAGATGTCTTCGGGTGTCGGATCTTCTTCGCCGGCAACACGCTGGGCCGCGACCACGAGTCTTCGATCGCCAGCCATCGCGTCTTCGAGCGCGTGAATCGATTTCGGGCGACCCACGAAGAGCGGCACGACCATATGCGGAAAAACGACGATGTCGCGCAGCGGTAGGAGCGGGACTCGCCCTCCGGTCGTCGACTCACTCATGTCACCCCCCTTTTTTGATCAAGAGGATCCTGAGATCCTTCGCACAAACACCGTCTTGTCGTGTGATCCGAGCACGCCGCGCACGGATCAGGCCGATTCGACCTTCCGCTTCAATCCGAGCACAGGCTCGGCGCCCTGCTCGATCATTTCTTCATTGACGACACATTCTTCGACATCATCTCGCGAGGGCAGCTCATACATGAGATCCAACATCGCCCTCTCGAGAATCGAACGCAGCCCGCGAGCGCCGGATTTCTGCTTCAGCGCTTTCCTCGCGACCGCGGCGAGCGCGCCTTCGGTGAACTGAAGTGCCACGTCTTCGAATTCGAATAGCTTCTCGTATTGTTTCACGAGGGCGTTCTTGGGCTTGGTCAGGATCTCGATCAGCGCTTTTTCGTCCAGTTCTTCGAGGGTGGCGATGACGGGAAGACGCCCGATGAACTCGGGAATCAATCCGAAGTGGAGCAGATCTTCCGCATGGACCTCGCGCATCATCTCGCCTTTTTTGCGGTCATTCTTATTTTGGATATCGGCAGCAAAGCCCAATCCCTTCACTCCGATCCGTCGCTCGATGATTCCTTCCAG
Organism: Deltaproteobacteria bacterium; assembly: GCA_032123985.1. Classification (GTDB taxonomy): domain Bacteria; phylum Myxococcota_A; class UBA9160; order UBA9160; family UBA4427; genus UBA4427. Next base: position 645 of record JAQBEG010000163.1, on the reverse strand, counting down.
GCCAACGAAGGCCCCGCCGCAGATAAACAGGATATTCGTCGTATCGATCTGCAGAAATTCTTGTTGCGGGTGCTTTCGCCCACCCTTGGGCGGGACACTCGCCATCGTGCCCTCGATGATCTTGAGCAGCGCTTGCTGTACGCCCTCGCCCGAGACGTCACGCGTGATCGAGGGGTTCTCGCTCTTGCGAGCGATCTTGTCGATCTCGTCGATGTAGATGATGCCACGCTGAGCACGTTCAATGTCGTAGTTCGCCGCCTGCAATAGATTCAGCACGATGTTCTCGACGTCTTCGCCTACATACCCCGCTTCCGTGAGCGTTGTGGCGTCCGCGATCGTAAACGGAACATCGAGGATCCTTGCGAGCGTTTGCGCGAGGAGCGTCTTGCCGGAACCAGTCGGACCGAGCAGAAGGATATTCGCCTTCTGGAGTTCGACGTCGGAGATGCCACCGCTCTCGATGCGGCGATAGTGGTTGTGCACCGCAACGGACAGGATCTTCTTGGCAGCGTCCTGACCGATGACATACTCGTCCAGTGCGCTCTTGAGTTCTTTGGGCTTGAGAATCCGCGTCGGTGCCTGGCCGGATTCATCCTGTCCATATTCCTCTGCAATGATGTCATTGCAGAGTTCGATGCACTCGTC
>JAQBEG010000162.1:0-4243 GCA_032123985.1 Deltaproteobacteria bacterium | reverse complement strand
TCTCGCGACATGCCTACTACGCCGCCAAAGATGAGGTTTCCGGAGTATGGCAACATTGCCCAAGCATCGAGTTCCGTGTCGACGAATACTCGAAGCGAACGGTAGCCATCCTTCTCGACAATGAGTGTCAGTGCTCTATCTCGTCGTAGTTCGAGACTTGCGGGTGTTTCGATCCGTTTCCCGCTTGGCAATATCAGGATGGTCGCGCCAGGCGGTTCGGAGAGTAGCTCGATTCGTTGGTAAGACCCTCGCGTAAACGTCGCGCAGCCGAAAAGCGAGATGGCGCAGACCATCGCAGAGATACTCGAAAAGCAGAGGTTCATTGCGCAGCCCTACTCGCACACAATAAGCTCTGCTCGCAGTTGGTGACAGCTCGAGCCCCCGTGCGGCGGAGTAATGTGGATGATTTGAGCCTTCATCGTTCCCGCCTCGCACGCGGCATGCCGAAGCCTGTGAATCAGGACTTCTAGTTCGCAGGTATATGTAGTCCCGCTGTCCCCAATGAAGAGGTCGCCGAATGGTCGGCATCCGTCAGATAGAGGCTCATCGATTTCCAGTATCTCGACATTATTCACGACCTCGTGGTCATCGCACCCTTCGATTGCCGGGAACTGCTCAAATGCCGGATACCGGACTTCCTGAACAGCGAGATCTGGGCGTGGAAAACAACCCGCCGCCATCGTGCAGAATACGGACAAGGTTGCCAGAAGACGCCTCGACCAGCACATATCAAAATCGCTCAGTCAGCTGCAGGTTTCCTGCTCTACCGATTCGCACCCGACGGGCTGGCGGAAGGCGGTCGAATCGGACTTCTCACTGGAGCACGTGAGCTTCCTTCGCTGATCGGATGAGAAGAGAGAGCATACTCGAGGCTCGTTGAGCAACCACCAAAGGCGCCATCTCCACCCAGAGGCCCGGTGCTTGCCCCAAAACTTCACAGTCGGTGATTTGCAATCAAGCCATGGGAAAGAAGGTCCTCGCAAACTCAAACGTCCTACCGCTCCGTTGCCTGTCTTCCGCCGATCACTAACGTAAGAAGCGATCTACGCCACTCTTGCGCCCTCGCATCACAAAGTGATGAATATCCTAAGCCCGACGGCGCGTCACGTCGAATGGATCCGGGTGAGGGAGACAACACCCATGGAACTAACATTCGAAACAGTCGGACCGCGACGCGGTTCATTCGACCGAGCGGCAAGCAATGCGCATGCGTGTCGCGCTTTCCGTACATTTTCGGTCCGGCTCGACAGAAGCCTTCCCCGCTTCTTGGTGATCGCGCTGTTCTTCGCGATCGCAGTCTCGAGCGCTGGAGGAGCCGCGGCCGAATCGGAGTCCAAATCGCCGGCTTCGATGCAGAGCCTGGACGAGCAGGTCCAGGAGGTTAAATCAGACGTACTGGCAATCGCTGCAGAACTCAGCAATCTCGAGGAGCAATTGCTCTATCCCTCGAACACCCAGATTGCCGTCTTCGTTTCGATCGAAGAGGGCCACCAGGTCGCGCTCGACTCGGCGCGCATCTCGATCGATGGAGAGCTCGTTACGCAGCACATCTACAGTTTCAAGGAGCTTGAGGCCCTGCAGAAGGGCGGCGTACAGCGAATCTACACCGGCAACGTCCACACCGGTGAACATCGAATCGAGGTGGCGATCGCCGGCAAGAGAAGCGGCGGCAAGGATTTTGATGCGGTCGAGACTTTCGTCTTCAGCAAGGCAGTGGAACCGAAGCTCGTGGGGATTCAGCTCGCAGGCCAATCCTCAGGAGACGCGACGATCGCGATCAAGGATTGGTAGCCAGTGTCTCCTCTGTTCGTCAAATGTTTGCTGCTTACCGCGATGGTGCTCATTCCGTCGGGTCCCGTCATCGGAGCGGATCTAAAGGATCCGTACTTTGGCGAGGCGCTCTATTACGCCTATCAGGGCGACTACTTCCGCGCCCTCGAGAGGCTCGACTCCGAGCTTGCACAGCATTATGCGGTCGATGAGCCCATCCGCGACCCGCTCTACCAGCACATTGACGATGCGGAGTTTTCGGTCGGTGATTTCGAGCTGTACTATCACATGCATCTCCGCGCAGGGCGTGCAATTCAGGCTGTCCTCGAAGGCCATGTCGACGAATCGGTGCGCTCAGGCGCCGCGTACCGACTAGCCAGACTTTACTTCCAGAAGAATCAGCCTAAGGATGCGTTGACCGTGCTGGACGGAATGACTCGTCCGATCCCGGAAGCCATTCGCGATGATGTCGGGTTTCTCCGCGCAAATGTATTGATGGCTCTCGGACGCCCCTCGGATGCCGTCGAAGTCCTCAAAAATCTTCAGGGCTCGAGCAAACTCGCCGGATTCTCTGCCTACAACCTTGGCATTGCGCTGCTCGAGAACGGTCAGTACAAAGCGGCGGCCGTACAACTCGACCGAGCCGGACGGGTCGCGGCTTCGGATCGCCAGACCCACGCAATCCGCGACAAGTCGAATCTCGTCCTGGGCACACTTCTCTTCGAAGCCGAGGAATACGCACGCGCACAGAGTTCATTGGAACGCGTCCGGCTCGATGGCCCTTTCTCGAACCAAGCCCTCTTGCGAGCCGGATGGGCGGAAGCGACCGCTCTCCAATTCGACCGAGCACTCGTTCCGTGGTCTCTCCTGGCCAAGCGAGACGCGACTGATTCGGCGGTCCAGGAAGCCCTGCTTGCCCTGCCCTACGCATACAGCAAGTTGAATGTACACGGCCGCGCAGCAGTCCTCTACGAGCAGGCCGCGAGTTCTTTCGGCAACGAACTCGGAAAGCTGGATGCGTCGATCGACAGCATCCAACGGGGCGAGTTTTTGAAGGCACTCGAACGCGAGGAGATCAGGAAAGACAAGGATTGGGTGATTCGATTGCGCAGCCTGCCGGAGGCGCCGGAGACCTTCTACCTGGTTTCACTCATGGCTTCCCACGACTTCCAGACGGCGCTCCAGAACTATCTCGACCTGGTCGACATGCGCCGAAAGCTTGTGGATTGGAAAAGAAGTCTCGACGCGTTCGAAGACGTCATCCGAATTCGGCGCGCCTACTACGAGCCGCGAATGCCCGAGATCGACAAGCAATTCCGAATGCTCGATGCACAGCGACGCCTTCGCTTGGAGCAGAGAAAACATCTGGACCAGCGCCTGACCAAGATGCTGACGGCGCCCGCACCGGAACTCCTCGCGACCTCGCAGGAGTACCAGGACCGCTCGACGATCGAGCGACTCGAATCGGCACTCGATAGCACGGATGAATCCGAGGCCAGCAAGTCGGCGCTTGCTCGGATCCGGCTTTTGAAGGGCGTATTGACGTGGCGACTCGAAACGCAATACCACGAACGGCTGACGGAAGCGCATGACCACCTTCGTCAACTGAACGAGCACGTCGATGCCTTGTCCGAGCAATATGATGCATTCGTCAGAACTCGCCAGGCGGCGGCGCATAGTTATGTCGGATACGGAACAAAGATTGATGGACTACGCGGACGGGTAGAGTCCGCAATCGATCGCCTCGATGGGCTCCAGGCACGACAAGGCAAAACGCTCGAGAGCGTGGCCACGAGCGAACTGAACCATCGCCGGGGACGCTTGTCGGCCTATCAGAACAAAGCGCGTTTCGCGTTCGCCGACAGTTACGACCGCGCCGCAAAGACACAGGCTCGGTAGGGGCAGGCCAACGATGCGCAGGTTCCTTAGCCACTTCCAGCGCCCTCGTAGCCGCGCGCTCGTCTTCGCGACTACTCTCGTGATTGCGTGCACGGGCAATCCCGATCGCCAAACGCTCGCGCAACTACGTAACGTCGAGCCAGATCTGGCTGAGGTCGAGATCGCCGCTGGCGTGGATCAGGCGATGGCGGGCTATCGAAAATTTCTCGAGGACGCCCCGAAATCCAGCCTCACGCCTGAAGCCATGCGTCGGCTGGCAGATCTGAAGCTCGAAAAAGAGTATGGGATCATCGGCGAAACGAGCCACGTAGACGGATCGCAAGCCTCACTTCCAAAACCCGATCGCCCTAATCGAATCTCCGACGCAGAAGGCCGATCGCCCGCGCCCACGAAAGTCGACCGAGAGTCCGAGCGAGACTTCGAAGAAAGGATCGCGAGCGAGAGCGTCAATCCGTTCTCGAATGAACCCATCGATCTCGAGCTTCCTATTGAACCTGTGGACGAATCCTCTGGCCCTCTCGAGGCAATCGAACTCTACGACCAGATCCTCGCAGCGTATCCGAACTATCCGCAC
>JAQBEG010000161.1:0-2902 GCA_032123985.1 Deltaproteobacteria bacterium | reverse complement strand
GGATCGATTGTGTCAGGAAATCTGTGCTGCCGGTTTCGGACGACTGCCCGGTAGACTTCCATTGACTGCGACTGCGGAGCATCGGCTTCGCTTCGGGAACGGGTTCTCACACGAAGGATCACGGCATGCAATCGCTCGATGATAATCGCTCGTCCTGGGTGGAGGAAGCCGACTCCGATCAAGGATCTCCGATCGGACCTCCCGCACTCGCGGGGCGGCATCACTGCGACGTCGCCATCATCGGCGGCGGCTTCACCGGCGTCTCGACCGCCTGGCATCTGAGCCAACGGTTCCCGGACCGGCGCATCATCTTGCTCGAGGCAAAACGGCTGGCCAACGGAGCCAGCGGACGCAACGGTGGCCAGGCACTCACCGGGATCAACGGCATCGAGCCCACTGAACCAGAAAGGGTCCGGCGCATCTACGGCGTGACCCGCAGCGGCATCGATCTCATCGCGGAACTCGTCGATCGCTACCGGCTCGAAGCGGGCTTCAGCCGCCGTGGCTCCCTCGAGGTATACACGAGTGAGCAGACCGCGCAGGCCGCGCAGGCGCGCGTCGAACGCCTGGCCGAGGCAGGGCTTCCCGTTGCGTGGGTTCCGGCTCACGCGACCGGTGTCCACGGGGCGTACGGAGCGATCCGTGATCCGGCCGCCGGTCGCGTGAATGGAGTCGCGCTGCTGCGCGGGATGCGCCCCGTGCTCGAAGGGCAGGGCGTGGAAATCTACGAGCAGACACCCGCGGTCTCGATCGAAGAGGGGCGGGCGATCCGCGTTCGCACGCCTAATGCAGAACTTCGAGCGGGCGCGGTCGTCCTGGCGACGAACGCCTACACCCCGAGCCTCGGCTACTTCCGCGAAGGAATCGTGCCGCTGCATTCCCACGTCGTCGCCACGGATCCCTTGCCCGACGCGTCATGGTCGAAGCTTGGCTGGGACGCCCACGACGTCTTCGCCGACGACATGGACCGGATCGCCTACGGTTCGCGTACGGCCGCGGGCCGACTGCTCTTCGGCGGCGGTGGAAACTCCGCCTACACGTACCGGTACGGAGGCAACCCGGTTTTCGAGAGCGATTCCGGGCGTGCGGAGAAAAATTTCGCGCCGATCGAACGCCGGCTTCACGAATATTTTCCCGATCTAGCAGACACGCGGATTTCGCATCGCTGGACGGGCACCCTCGCCCTCACCCTCGACCGCGTTTGCAGTATGGGCGTCCGGGGCAGCCACAAGAACGTCTACTACGCCCTCGGCTATAGCGGCCACGGCGTCGCCCTTGCGATGCTGGCCGGGCGCGTTCTTTGCGACCTCTATAGCGACGATCATGCGCCGTGGGCGGATCTGCCTTTTTACCAGAAGCGCCTGCCTCGAATGCCCCCCGAACCGCTGCGCTGGATCGGGTACCAGGCCTACACGCGCTTGACCGGTCGCTCACCAAGACGAGTCACCTGACAAGCCACTCGCGGTTCACACCGGTCTCACACCCATAAGCGGTCGAGTACGCGTTCGATCGCTGTGAACAACAGGTCGATCTCTTCACGCGTGGCAACGAGCGGCGGGGACATCGCGATCAGGTCGGCGATGCCGCGAACGATGACACCTTCTTCGCGTGCGAGGTCTACGGCTCGAGCGCCGAGCACGGGCGGCACAAGACGTGCGGCCTTGCCGTCGCGGGGAACGAGATCAATGGCGCCGATCAGGCCGTAGCCCCGAATCTCGCCGACGGCTGGATGATCCTGTAGCGAGAACAAACGCTTCTGGAAAAGCGGACCGATCTCGTCGCGCACGTGTTCGACGAGACCCTCGCGCTCGATGATCTCGAGGTTGGCGAGCCCCGCTGCGGTTGAAACGGGATGGCCGCTGTACGTATAGCCGTGGGCGAAGTAGCCGCCGCGACCGAGTTGATCGGCGATCTCATCGCTGACGAGTGTCGCGCCGAGCGGCACGTAGCCGCTCGTCACGCCTTTCGCCAAGGTCATGAGATCGGGATCGAGGTCCCAGAGATTCGAAGCGAACCAGGCGCCCAGTCGACCAAACCCCGTGATCACTTCGTCCGCGACGAACAGGATGTCGTTGCGACGGCAAATCTCGCGAAGCGCCTGCAAGTGACCGGGGGGCGGCACGATGACGCCTCCCGCACCCTGTACCGGCTCCGCGAAAAAGGCGGCGATCGTGTCGGCGCCCTCTTTCGCGATGATGCGTTCGGTTTCAGAGAGGCACCAGTCGGCGTATTCCTGCGCAGTTTGTTCTGTGTTCGCGGCGTAGACGTGAGGACCGGGCACCTTTATGAACCCGGGCAGGGGCAGGTCGAAGGGGTCGGTGCAGCTCGCTAGGCCGGTCAGGCTCGTCGTGGCCAGCGTGACCCCATGGTAGGCGAAGCTGCGAGACAGAATTTTCTGCTTTGCCGGCGTGCCGCGCAGCTTCTGATAGGCGCGAATCAGCTTGAGCGCCGACTCGTTGGCCTCCGAACCCGAGTTGGAGAAGAACACCCGCTGCAAACGCGGCGGAGCAAGGGAGGCGAGTTTGTCCGCCAGGAGGATCGTAGGCTCCGTAGTCGAATTGAAGAAGGAAGGATAGAAGCAGACCTTCGACATTTGGCGCTGAACCGCCTCGGCGATTTCAGGGCGGCCGTACCCGACGTTGACACACCAAAGCCCCGCAAGTCCGTCGAAGAACTTTCGGCCGGTTTCGTCGGTGATGTAGCAACCTGAGGCCGCTTCGATGACATGCGTCCCTTGCGCGTGCATGTCTCTATGATTGGTGAACGGGTGAATATGGTGCGCCTGATCGAGGCGCCGAAGCGTAGAGAGATGAGCGTCGTTCATGTCATTCCCAATGGGGTGGAGTCCGAATTCGAGAGTCTATGTGCGATGGTATCGTTGCGAAGCGGCCTGCGTCGATGC
>JAQBEG010000160.1:0-4652 GCA_032123985.1 Deltaproteobacteria bacterium | reverse complement strand
CCCCGAAGCAGCCCTCGGTGTCGCCACAGGGGACCGGATCGCCGTAGTCGCTGCCGTCGTCTAGGCAGGTCTCGACGCTGTCTGGATCGGCGCAGACGCTGCTGCCCGGCTGACAGAACAGGCCGTCGTCGGTGGTGTCGGTGGTGTCGGTGGTGTTGTCGATGGCGTTGTCCGCGTTGCAGGCGGCTTCGACGACGTCGACTTCCTCGTCTTCAGCGACTGCGTCGAGCTCGACATCGTCCTGATCCGCGTCCTCTTCCACCGCGATGTCGGGGACAATCTCGCTTTCGCGCTCATCGGAGCTCGGTTCCGTGTGCGGAGCATCGTCACTGCCCCGCTCGAGCAGTCCTTGCTCTCGTGCCAACTCATCCAACTCGCGAAGAGTAGGCAGGTTCTTCAGATTCTCGAGGCCGAAGACCTCTAGAAAACGACGAGTCGTTCCGTAGAGCATCGGGCGTCCTGGAACTTCTCGCTGACCGGCGATGCGAATCAGCTGTCGATCGAGAAGGCTCCTGACCGTTGCACCCGCGTCGACTCCACGGACGTCTTCAATCTCAGCTCGCGTCGTGGGCTGCCGATAGGCTACGACCGCGAGCGTCTCCAGAGCGGCCTGCGAGAGGCGTAGCGCGCGTTCTTTTTGAAGCTTCTGGAGATAACCCGAAAACTCCGCTCGCGTCCGAATCTGAAACCCGCCCGCGACCTCCCAGATCTCGAAGGCTCGGTCCTGCTCGGCATATTCGGTGTTCAGCTCATTGACGAGATCTTTCGCCTGGCCAGCGTTGCAGTAGGGAATGATCTCCGCGAGCTTGGCCGCGGAGATCGGCTCGCTGGACGACAGAATCAGCGCCTCGATGATTCTACGCTTTTCTTTGGCTTCCATTCTATTCACACCTGCTCCTCATCCACATCGTCCACTTCTATCAAAGTCGTCAAAGTCTTCAAAGTCAGTAGGTCCGTGCGTCGCGATCGCCTCACATTGAGTCGGTGATTCGTTCGCGCCATTCCGGATCATCGGTATTCAAAGACGCACGGCGCATTCGAATCGGCCCCTCTGGCGTGCCCCGTTCAGATAGCCCCTGATAGATTCTCAGAGCCGACAGGCGCGCCAGTTCGAGCACGGCCAGGAACGTCGCGACCAAAACTGCACGGTTCGGCCGAGACTCTCCGTCGAGCGACCCGAAGATTCGCATGAACTCGATCGACTCGTTCGCCTCGAGTAGATCCATCACGACCATCATGCGGTCGCGCACGGTCACATGTTCCGTCTCGACCTCATGTTTCAGATCGGTCGCTTGCGGATTGTCGAGTAGGTCCCTGAACGCTGCAATGAGTTCGAAAAGTCCGACTTCGATTTCACGTTCTGAATCCGGCGTCCTCTCAGGGCCAGGCCCGATCACGCTAAAGACGTCGCGACCGAGAAGTCGGCGCTTCGCGAGGGTCTCCGCCGCCTCTTTGAAGCGCTGGTACTCGAGCAATCGCTGAACGAGGTCGGTACGCGGATCCATGCCGTCGTCATCCTCCGGGCCTTCGTCCGGCAGAAGCATGCGACTCTTGATCAACGCCAACGTGGCCGCCATCACCAGATATTCGGCGGCGATGTCGAGGTTGAGCTCTTGCATGAGGTCGATCGTGTCGACGTATTGCTCGGCGATACGCGCGATCGGAATATCGGTGATGTCGACTTCGTTTTGTCGAATCAGATGAAGCAAAAGGTCGAGCGGACCTTCGAAGACCGAAAGTTTGACGGCGTACCCATCGAGTCCATCGGTGCGGTCGTCGGGTTCTTCACCGAGGTCCTGAAGGGCACTGGCCACGGTCATGTCCGTTGCGCTCATCGGCTGCGATCCATCCTGGCGCCTGGGGGGGGAGGTCTCGGGAGGCTAAGAAATTTTCTGAATTCGAGGGCATCGATCGAATGGGAAGATCAGACGGCTCGTGGCTAATCCGAGGCGAACTCCGAAATTTCCTCCAGAGACCTGGTCGATCACCCTCTCTCGGCCGAAGTATCCGCGATTGCGCTTCGACCGGCAACTTTTTGTCTTTTTGATCCCGACCCGCGGTCTACCGGTCGCCGACGCGAAGCCCGCTTTGCGATCTCTTCCGCCAGTGCCAGCGATTCTTCTCGATTCGCGACCTCACCATCTAGAAACGCGGAACGAATCCGGGCCAGCACACGACCCACCTCCGGTCCGGCCAGTGCGAGTTCCGCCAACTCGGCACCTCCGATAGGTACTCGCCGCCGCCGGTCTTCGGCGGCCCAACGAAGAATTCGGCGACGAACCGGTACGGTTGCAAGCGCATAGAGCGCTTGTATCGATTCCTCGGGCAGATCACTGAGCGTCGCGTCGACCGCGCCTCGGCCGCGTGCTCGACCCAACGCTCGCTGAATGCGCTCGGCGTCGCGCCCGAATTGAACGATCCGTTTCGCCTGTTCTCCTCGAATCGCAAAACGCTCGAGCGTGCGTCGGCGCAGTGCGGCGGACAGCGGCGCGAGCCAAATGGAAAGGCCGGCCACCCAGGGCCGAGAACGCGCCGCCGCCCATTCTGGGTTTTCAATCGAGCGGGAAAGTCGGCGAAGCGGCACCAGGCGATCGGGGCCGAGCAGAAGTCCCGGCTCGAGTGCCGAAAGGACATGCCAATCCGACAGCGAACGCAGGACCCGACCAGCATGAACCCCTCGCCCTGCCTCATCGAAGGTCAGCTGGAGTTCGCGTCGCCATCGCTCACCACTCACCGCGCCGAATGCGCCGTCCCTCAAAGCGTCCCGCATAGCGTTCCTCGACTTCCGGTCGAGCGAGAAGCCCAATCGAGCCGCGAAGCGAGCGGCCCGCCAGGCGCGGGTCGGGTCATCGTGAAAGCTCCTCGGATGCAGAATTCGCAACCGATTCAGCTCGAGATCCGCGAGTCCCCCTTCCAGGTCGACGATTGGCATGGACCTTGTGGGTTTGTCGGCATCAATCTCACAGATCAGTGCGTTGATGCTGAAGTCCCGACGGTGCATGTCCTCTGCCAGGCTCCCGGTCACGACATCGGGCAGCGCACCGGGATGGGCGTAGGTTTCGTTTCGAAGCTGGGCTAGATCGATCCGAGTGTCCGGCGTTTCGATGCGCAGGGTCCCGAAGCGACCGTGCGACACCGTACGTAGTTCGTCTTCGCCGGAATTTGCCAGGACGGCGTCAGCCAACGCGCCGGCATCGCCCTCGACGACGAGATCGACGTCGACAAGCTCACGCTCGAGTAGCAGGTCCCGAACAGGCCCACCAACGACATGAATCGTCGTCCCCTGCGCCGCGGCGACCCGCACGATGCGCAATAGCAGTGCGCCCGTCGCGTCCGGCACGGCCGAAAGAATGTCGTCGAGACTCAGGCTCCGCTTCATCGACTCGCGCCCGAACCACGGGGGTGTCGCAACTCGACTGTGTGCCTCAATTTTGAACGACTCACATGTGTATAGATCTCGGTCGTCGAAAGATCTGCGTGTCCCAGCATGGTCTGGATCGCACGCAGATCAGCCCCTCCCTCAAGCAAGTCCGTCGCGAACGCATGCCTGAGGACGTGCGGTGACACACGATCGCTCGCGAGACCGGCCTTTCGCGCGTGCTGCCGGATACGTCCGAAGAAATTCTGGCGAGTCATCCCTCGACCCCGACGAGTCAGAAATACAGTGTGGTCGTGGTCGAGTCGCTCGCCCAGTAGTACGGGGCGTGCTCTTTCGAGGTAGACCGCGAGGGCGTTTGTCGCAGTCTCGCCGATCGGTACGATCCGCTCCTTACTGCCCTTTCCGACGACTCGCAGCAACAACCCCCGAAGGTCGAGCGTTGCCAACGGCAAGCCAACGAGTTCCGACACGCGCAGTCCGGCGCCATAAAGAACTTCGAGCATCGCTGTGTCCCGCAAGCCGAGCGGATCCTCGGAATAGGCGGCCTCGATCAACGCCGCCGTCTCTTCTGGCTGCAACACCCGGGGAAGCGGGCGCACTCGCTTGGGCGTCTGAAGCCCCTCGAGCGCGTCGGAGTCTGTCGCGCCCATCTCCTGCGCATAACGGAGGATTCGCCTGACCGAAACCAGAACGCGTGTCCGTGAGTTGGCGGCCATTCCCCGGTCGTCGAGATAAGAAGCAAACGCCGACAGATCCTTGCGCGATATTTGTTTGACGCGATCGATGCCACGCTCAGCGAGATGAGCCCTGAGATGCCGGAGATCGCCGGCATAGGCATCGATCGTGCGCGGAGAAAGACCCTCCTCGACTGCTAGGCGCGTCAGAAAAGAGTCGCAGATCTCTTCGAGCGGAGTCGGGCCGGGCGCAGCCGAGCTAGCCACGTGAATCCCCCTTCAGCGTTCCGGACACGGCTTCTAGTATCGCCTTGCGAAGTCGTTCCAACCTATCGGAATCTCTTGTTTTCTTCCCATTCTCATCCTTCAAGTAGAAGGTATCTCTGACCTGATCCTTGATCGTTGCAGCCTTCGAAATGTAGATCTCGAAGCCGTGTTCCCCAATCGTTCGGGTCGCATCATAGAGCAGGCCCAAACGATCATCTGCGATGACGTCGACCAACGTGTAGAGCTCCGACGCCGTGTTCGAAACGAGCACCCGCGGTTGTTTGCGCGAGGGCGGCCGGGTCATGGCCACCGGCCGTCGCCGCCGCCGAACC
>JAQBEG010000159.1:0-7133 GCA_032123985.1 Deltaproteobacteria bacterium | reverse complement strand
CGTTGGCCTACTTCGCAAGACTCTGAGCGAAAGCAACGAAACGATCGAGAGACTAGCCGCTCCGATTCGCGCCGCGGAGGGGTCAACCCGCGAGACGCATCTCGCTCTGGATCGCGTGCGAGCCGAAGTCGAGGCGCTGGGCCAATGGATGGCTCAGGCAGTCAAACCTCTTCGCAGTGGGCTCAGCGAGGTCGAGGGGCGTGCAGAAGAAATCGCTCGCACGATGGTCGAATTCACGAATCACACGCGTCAGATCGACAAGACGATGGAAGCGCTGCGAGAAGGAATTCATGAGGAGAGTCGCCGACTTCAGCAAACCGGCAGCGAGCTGAGTCGCCAGCTAAAACTTGCGAGCGACTCCGTCGGCCAACTCGAGAGCGCAACCTCGGATGCAGTTCGGCGGCCGTCTCCCCCTGCGCAGCGCGAACGCAGCTGGTCGCCGGCACCGCAGGCTCGCGACAACGATTCTTCCTATTCCCCGTCATCGCGAAGAATCGATGATGAGAACTCCGGCGCCAACAGCACCGCCGATCCAAAGGCAGGCAAGGCCGAGCCCTCGGTCGATCCCTCCGATCCCTCCGATCCCTCCAAGGGCAGCCATGAGGATTCCACGGATGCGACAACTAGCACCAGTCAATCCAGCCGAGCTCGTTTCGCCGAGGATGTCGAGGCACCGCTGGATGGCGCTGAAAGGGAGCCCTCTGGGTACGGATTCCGAGTCAGCGCACCACGCGCGCATGGACCCGATCCCTACTTGCGATTCCAGGGCACCAACGAACCGCCATCGAACGTCCGTCATTTTCCGACGCGTGGCAGCGAACCCAGCGACAACTTGAAGCTCTCGGATCTTCTTGAACGAAATACCGTCGATGAAACAACATCGGCCGATGGCAAGTCGGACGGGCCGGGCAAAACCTCTGACAAGACGCGCACCAAGCGCAGCGACCCGGCGAAATCGTCGGACGATTCGGAATAACTGGAAATGCCGAGTCGATTTTCAGGCCGTTCGGGTCGAAACATCCACGCCGAGACCGACGCATCTCGGGGAGATGGCATCGGCGAGTGGTGGTCCGCGATCGCTGTGATCGCGCTGGCCGCGCTGGCGATCGTTTCTCTGACAGGGAGTCTTGAACCAATGGCTGGCGGACTCGCAAATGACCGGGCGTCCAAAATTCTGGCGTCACTCGAGGCGGCCGAGCGTTCCCTGGACGCGGTCCAGTCCGCATTCCGGTCGCTCTGTCAGGAGCCCGTACTGCTCGCTCTCGAATTCCAGCCGGATTGCGAATCCGGCGTGATCCTCCTGCCAGATGATCTATTCAACGGCTATGGAAGCGCGGATCTCGGCGCCGCGGCGAAAGAGGATTTCGCCGCCGCCATGACGACCTATCTCTCACGCCTGCGCCAACTGCCCGCGCTCTGGGACAGCCTCGAAGCGATCGAGATCCGTGGCCACGCCGATCCGCGCGCTCTGCGAAATCCCTATTCGACCAACATGGTCGGTTCTCAGCAGCGCCCCCTTGGCGTACTGTTCTTTCTGATCAGCCCAGAGGGACTGTCGAAAGCGGATCAAGAGGACCTTCAGCGCCTCGCGGTCGTCTCTGGCGTTTCTTTCGCGCGTCCGCCGGCCACCTGCCCGAATAACAGCCGAGAGTGCTACGCCGAATGGAGGCGCGTCGAGATTCGGCCGGTTCTCTCTGAACCACTCCGCCGTAGTGAATGGTCGCGGACTGTGCGAGACGTACGCAACACCGCCGCTCGGGCCCAACGCGAGCCTGCAATGCATTGACGGTTGATACGGAATCGCGGGGGGCCGTGGCGAGTTCCTTTGGTATGCTCTGCCAGCTTTCACCTACGACGCAACGACGGAGATCATAGATGGACCGCTTTCGCAAAATCGCTTATCTAATAGTTGGTCTGGTCACGGCCGGAGCGGTCGCGGTCGCATGCGATTCCGGTACGCAAGAGCCAGCAGCCCCGGACAATGCTGGCACACCGCTCACGGCTTCTGATTCGTCGACAAGACCGCCTGACGTCATCCCCGAGTCGCGATACCCGAAAGATGTTCCACCGGGATTGATTGCCGAGATTCCCGAAGTATTCCCGAAAGAAGTAGCGATTTATCCCGGGTCGGTCCCGGCTCTGGGCAAGGGCACCGAGGTCGACGGAATCCCGATGACCGCAGTCCAACTCCTGACTTTGGATTCGGCTGACGATGTCTACAACTTCTATTTGGAGAAGTTCACGAACGAAGGTTGGACGATCGAGGAGCACGAGGGCTTCGCTGAGAAGCACGCAATCGCTGCTTCGAGAGGCAACTGTAAAGCCACGATACTCGCTGAACCGACTGAGGATGGCGGCGCCAATATCTTTCTCGCCACCGAATGCTAGATATTACGTACCCTGCGGGGAGTCTGTTGTCGCTGGCTCTGCGGGGACTTGAGCGTTGAATTCGACGGGATCCTCCTAGGCGCGGAAACCGGCATCAGGCTTGGCTCCTAGTCGTCGTCGCTACGAAGCCGGCGGCCAACCTTCGTTTTGCCGCGATTGCGTTTCGCCTCCAGTCTCCTGGTTCGGGACGCTCGACTGGGTAAAGTGGGTCTACGCGGCGGCTCCTGGTAGAGCGCAGTCTCGACCAGCTCCCGGAGCCGCTCGCGCGCCATTTCTCGATTTCGCTCTCTGCTGCGATGCCGGTCGGCATGGACGATCAGGACGCCCTCACGTGACAAGCGAGGCCTGAGACGAGCGATCAGGCGGGCTCGGGCCTCGACATTGATCCCGCGAGAATCGCGCAGATTCCAGCGCAGCGTGACACGGGTGCTCGACGTATTGACGTGTTGCCCGCCTGGGCCGCTCGAGCGACTGGCCAGCTCCACGATCTCGGACCCGGGAATCCGATTTCCCCCGGAAAGGGGCAGGTCCGCATCCCGCATTCCCCGGCCTCGCTCCACCATTTCTCGCTCCAGATCGACCCCCGCACGTCGCGCCAGGGTCGTCGATTGGCCCTTCAGCCTAGGGCCCTATCGGTCGATTCTTCAATAGGAGTGACCGCCCGCATCCGGGTCACTCGGCAAAACCTGTGCAATTCGGAAGGGAAGCGCGACTTAGTGAGTCAGTCCACCACCCCGCAATCACACAATCCGGCCGTACTGTTCCAGCGCGACGGTGAACTTTCCGAATTTGCCGACTTGCTCTCGGAACTCGGTATACCCGTCCACGAATACACGTCTGATTTGCCCGAGCCTTCGGAACTCGAGGGAATCAGCCTCGTGGTGATTTCGGGAAGAAGGCTACTCGAATCCGGCACTCTGAATCTGACACGATGGCCACGCACGATCGCAGTCGTCGACGACGCGAGTAAAACGCTAGTCACCCATCTGGGTCGCATCGGCGTCGCAATGGTTATCCGTCGCCCAATCCACCCTCACGCGCTCCGACTTCTCCTACTCCACGAGATCTATGCTGGACCGGAACGCCGCATTCGAAAACGAGTTCTAGTCGGTCATGCGATTCGAGTCGTTTCGAGTCTCTTCAGATCCCCTGCTCTACTTCTCGAACTCTCCCCGACCGGGGCGCGAATCGAACTCGCGAACGCTCCGAAGGTCGGAAGTAAAATGCGGATCCTGCTCGGCAAGGACTTGACCGGGACCAAGCCCGTTAAACTCCACGCCAAAGTCATTCGCTCGATTGTGGCGTCAGGCAAGAAAAGCCGGTCCGAATCCGAAATCGGTGTCGTGCTCCTCGATGCGCAGCATCATGCGAAGACGATCAAGGGAATCCTCGATCGATTTGCCCTGAGTCCCGCCAAGTGGCAGACAAAGACCCCTGCCAATCAACTCGAGGCGCGAAGACGCACAACTCCGCTGGCAAAATCGCACAACATCGAAGCGTCGTCGCGGCGCTTGCCGCCGACACAGTCGCCTCTTCTGCAGACGGAAGTCGATTCCGACGTAGCAGACACCGAAAGTCGACTCTCGCCGTCGTTCGCCGAAGGCGTGTCCGTGCAAGCGACGGAACCCGAGGTAGAGAATTTCGTCAGGGCCGACGACGAGTGCGTCACCACGCAACTCGAGAGTCCCACCGATTCGAGGGAGCGCCGTTGTGAAGCACGCATTCCCTATGTCGAGCGCGTCGTAGCGCTCGACGAGGAAGCAGCACGAATTCTCGTAGGTCGCGATCTCTCCAGTGGTGGAATGCGTATCGCGGCGACGCCCTCCATTACAATCGGCGACATTCTCCGCGTCGCCCTCCACAGTGGCACCCAGACCGAGCCGTTAGTAGTCCTCGCTCACGCGCTGCGCGACGACGGAGAAGATGGGCTCATTCTCTCCTTCGATGACCTATCAGAAAGCCAGCGCGAGCAACTCGAGATGATCATCTCGAACGGCCTCCCCATTCACGCAAGCAGCGACTATCTGGATGATTCAGCCACATTCAGCGAATCGATCATCATTGCGGAGATGCTTGCTCCGTAGAGCGGCGCGGGGATCGCGGCACATCTGGATTCAGTTTTCGATACAAGCGAGACCGTAGAGGACGCCCGGTAGTCCAATCGGCCCCGAGCCCATTTCGTCGTGCCAATCCTGCTCGAGCTGTATTGCGGTCGCTGCGCGTGCCAAAGCGGATGGCGAGGGATCGATCTGCCGCACGATCTTCGCGACGCCACGACCGTCGTCGAAAATACGCGTCTCGATCCGGCTCTCCAATGCTGCCGCCAGCGCGAGCCGCGCATCCCGAAGCGCGCTGCCGCGCTGATCCCCACTCTTCCCCGTTGGGCCAGCAACCCCCGTCGCACAGATCTTTCCGTCGTGCGCCGGCGGCTCGAGTATCCAGATCGGATAGAGCGGTTCGGGAATATCGCGCAGCGAAGCATCAGGCCAACAAGCAAGTGAATAGACTTGACGAATTCGACGCCCCGATCCGTTTCCGTTATCGACATCGGCCCATAGGGCGACCACCCGTGCATTGGCGAGGGTACCGGACAACGCTTGCGCGGCGATCTCGAATGTCCCATCGGGACCGATGCCGCTGATACTCTGAACCTCGACTTCGAGCGAATCTACGGCCAACGCCTCGATCGCGGACAGCCGGGCATAGAGAAGCGCGTTTCTCGGATTGAGTGTGGGACCGGACGAGCCGACGGCACATCCACTGGGCGGCGACAGAGCCCATTCGTTGAGCGCCCCGGCTGCGGTCGCGGTCGGAGAATCGGCCGGTGGGGCAGACGCAGCACAGGCCGTGAGCCAAAAAAGCGTTACGGCCTGTGCAAAATGAAAACCAAAGCGATGCAGCGACAAGAAGGGGAACTCCTAGTAGTTCTCCATCTCCTCGTCCAGTTCGGTAAAGGACTTCTTGGCCCGCGCCTCGATGAACGTTCGCAGCCTGTCCGACATTTCATCCATTCCACGCACGGAATTTTCAAAGGATTCCAGATCGAGGGCGACCAGCATATAGAGCTGCCCCGTCGGCGAGACCCATGTGTTCTGAACCGAGGTGCCATTGAGAGTCGCCTTCGACAGCGACACAGTCGTCGACGAGAACTGCTCTGCGGTCATTTCGGTCTCACCGTCGGTGACTTGTTCCTGGTAGTCCTTGAGCATGTTCTTGACCTTGGTTTCCAGTGTTCGACTGATCTCGGCGCGAGCGCGGGAAGTCGCCTTGGTGCGCGCTACCGACATGCTTCGCCCGATCTTGGCGTCGCCAACGCCGCAGAGGCGGGCACCGCCATCATCACCCCAATAGGCGCTGCAACCTTCGAGCACCCAGGTCGGTGCACCAGCGAACTCATTGGGAAGCTGCTCATCGGGTGTCGTGACGTCCTTGCCACAGCCGGCGGTCGCAACGACGGTGGCCAGGGCAGCGGCACCAAGAAAAAGTCGAATCATTCGGTTCTGGACACGCATTCTGGTCCGCCTCCAAGCTGTCGTAGACCGATTCCAAGAACCTGGCCCGCGATCCGTTCCGCGCACGCTGCCAGGCCCACCTGACCCATCGGAGCTGCTCGGGAATCATGCGGCCACTCGGAGCATGCTCCGACAGCCACTGAGATTAAGTAGCGTATTCTCCCAATTAGGTTTCGCCCTCAAACTCGAATTTCCCGTGAAACTCTCCGATTCTGTGCCGGCACATACGAAAGACTTCATTGAAATGGCTCCTGGAGGATTTCCCCACATGACTCGACCACTTCGTCCGATCCACCCGACTGGCTGGATTTTGATCGGCATCTGGCTGCTCTGCTCGCCCAAACTCGGATGGGCGAAGGAAATCCCCGATTGGGTCGAACACGGGGGCAGTAGTCAGATATTCCAGTCCAATCGATATCTCACCGGACTCGGCCAGGCCGAGGGAAAAGAAGATGCTCTCGAAAGTGCGAAGCAACAGGCCACAGCCGACCTTGCACGACAGATTTCCGTTCAGATCGAGTCGAACGTCATCGACGTCACCACGGAATCGAATGGCCGACTCGAGAACATCCTCACGAGTCAGATTCGGGCCACTTCCGATATGCGGATCGACGGGATCCGCTTCGAAACCTATCGCCAGGGAAACAAGGTCTGGGCGCTCGCGATTCTCGAACGATTGCCAGCGGCAGCTGCACGTCGGAAGCAGCGCGATCAGGCTCTGGCATTGACGAAACAATGTCTCGACGATGCTGCGAAGGAAGAGGATGCGGGACGAGCGAACCAGGCCCTCCTGACGTACTGAAGCTGTCGAACTCCGCTAGAAGCCGCACTCGAGCACGAAGCCATCGCTGCGGCCCTACAACGCACGAGTCGAGCCGAAGACGACGTCAGTTCGCTGCTCGCCGAACATGCCACGAGAATCAGCAATCGCGTTCGTGCGATTCCCCACGAAGATGCGGGGTCGATTCGAAGCGCGGCAGAAGGCCTCGCGGCCCAGCTCGCCCGGGCGGGCGTCGGTCGCGGTCAAAACGTCCAGGTTGCGCCGTTCCTCTATCAGAGCCGAGATGTATCCACTCCCTTCGGTCGAGAACTCGCGATCGCCCTCGAATCGGCCATCGGCCAAACGGCTCCTGTTGGATCCCGGGCAGCCGTTTCGTCGGTCGTCATCCGCGGGAGCTTCCACGAAGAGGTTGACCTCTTCCAGTTGCGCACCACGGCCAAGGAGGCGGGTTC
>JAQBEG010000158.1:0-3166 GCA_032123985.1 Deltaproteobacteria bacterium | reverse complement strand
AAAAACTCGACGCGCGCCATTGATCCTCCATCTCGGGCGAACGACAGCATAGGACCGTTCTCCATCGATCAGGCACTCCGAAGCCGCCTATGGCGAGATTTTTTCGATTTCGACCGACCACACGATCGGCTCGATCGTTCGTTCCGGAGGGCCCAACCACGCGTTCGCCGGACCTTTCGCCCGCAGACAGCCTTCATTTCGAGCCGAATCGTCAGCGCCCAAGTCCAGGCGGAAGTTGGCCGAAGAGATCGAGATGCCGATCAGCAAGCTCCGGGAGGAATTTTCTTCCATTGTGGTCTCAACCCTCGTGTTGCTGGCCTCCGGTTCCGCGACGTCTGCTGAATCAACGGCGCCGATTCGAGTGAGACATTCGATTTCGATTCGAAGCGGTAATTGGATCCCGCTCCCGGTCGAGGACATGCGACGTGCCGCGGGAGACGCCGCTCTCTCCCGATTGACCGACGCCGGCCGCCTCGCTTTTCTCGACCCGCAACAGAACGGATCAGATGAGGACGAGCTTCGCTATGGCCTACCCCTGTTCGAGGCTCAACAGGGCCTCAATCAGCTCGGACGGCTTAGCCTACCCGGCCAGCAGGGTCCAAGAGAACAGGCTCTTTCGAGGGCCGAGAACCTGTACAGGCAGATTCAGGCCGAGAATCCATCGAATGTACAGCGGGTTACAGAATCTCAGCATGCCCTCGATAGTCTGATCGTGATGCGCGGCGCGCGCGCGAAGCGCTACAAGTTTTCGGCACCCGACATGCCGGTTCGTGTCGAGCTTCGCTGCAACGATTCCGGGATCGAAATCGTCGAGTCAGAGCGCGGCTCGTCGCGCTTTCCGGCCGCGTTTCGTTAGCCCGCGTCTGCTCAACGCCCTCGAAAGTCTGGACTTCGTTTCTCGGCAAACGCCCTGCCCGCCTCCCTCGCATCATCGGTATCGACCGACAAGAGCTCGACGGCGAGCCCAGCATCCATGGTGAGATTCATGCTATGCCGCAGATGCTGATTCAGGGCCATTTTCGTCCAACGAATCGCAACGGGCGGCCCCTCCGCCAGCTTGCGGGCATGGGCGATGGCCTGGGGAAGTAGCTCGGAGGCTGGCACACAGTGATTGACGAGCCCCATCGCAGCGGCCGCTGGCCCCGCCACGAGCTCGCCGCCCATCAACAGCTCCTTCGCACGATGCAGCCCGATGAGCAGCGGCCAGATGACAATTCCGCCATCTCCCGCCACGAGTCCCATCTTCACGTGCGTATCACCGATCTTCGCGTCATCTGCCATATAGATGATGTCGGCAAGCAAGGCGATCGTGGCCCCCAATCCCGCGGCCACGCCATTGATGGCGGAGATCACCGGCGCTTCGCAGTTCACCATTTCCTGCACGAGCTGCCTTGGGCCGCGGATCAAGTCGAATGGACCGGGATCTTCAGGATAGAAACCCAGCATGTCGCCACCGGCACAGAAGCCCTTGCCCTCGCCTGTAATCACGATTGCGCCGACGTCTGGATCGGTTCCAAGCGGGCGAAAAATCCGTTCGAGTCCGTCGTGGAGCTTGAAATTGACGGCGTTTCGTTTCTCGGGGCGGTTGAGTCGCACGATCGCCACACGGTCTTCGATGTCGATCTTCAGATGATGCTCTTCAGCGAATTGCTGATAGTCCACTTGACGCCTCCTCCGCGGTCCACGATTCGAATTCTACCACTCTCAATCACTCACGCGCGCGGCCCGAAGCGCCGCACGACGAACCTTGCCCGCATCGTCCTTCAGCGCGTCGCGAACGAACTCGAAAGTTCGGGGAATTTTGTAGCGAACGAGCCGGTCGCCTAGATAGGACTGGATCTCTGTCTCATCGACGGGTGAAGCCGTCTGCACGATTGCATGAACCGTGGCCCCGAGATCCTCGTCCGGAAGTCCGATTACGGCACAGGAAAGAACGGCTGGATGCGATTCGATCGCTCCCTCCACTTCGGCGGGATACACATTCGAACCGCCTACGATTATCAAATCCGTGCGTCGGTCGGCGAGAAAGAGATAACCATCCTCATCGAGATGCCCCATGTCACCAAGCGTCTCCCAACCATCCCCGAGACGCCGAGGTTCAGCGCCCAGGTAGTGATAGGTGGACCCGGGACCACCGGACGGAAGACAGTAGATGTCCCCGATTTCACCGGGCGCGAGCAGATTTCCATCCGGATCGACGATCTTGAGCTTGCGGCCCTCCGACACACGACCAACCGAACCCGGCTTCTCCAGCCACTCCCGACCGGAAATGATCGTGCCCCCGATCCTCTCGCTACCCCCGTAGGCTTCCCAGACTCGATCGGGACCGATCCAGTCGATCCATTCTCGTTGAAGCCAGTCGGGAAGCGAGGCACTCGCCGAAATCACCCGATGGATCGAGGAAAGATCGATGGCGCTGCGTTGCTCTTCCGGCAATTTCCAGATTCGCAAAAGCATCGTCGGGACGAAGATCGCGAGTTGAAGGCGATGTTTCTCGATCAAGCTCAGCGCCTCTGCCGCATCGAAGCGCGACATGATAACGACCTTGCCACCACCTAACAGAATAGTCAGACAGTTGATCAACGGACCGGAGTGATAGAGCGGACCAGGAACGAGGATGCTCGCACCCGGAGCCAGGCCGTGGAATTCGGCTTCGGGATCGAGCTCTCCGGGAATATGATCGACAATCACCTTGGGACGCCCGGTGCTTCCGCCGGAGCAGATCGCCATGCGGTAGCGCGAAACACGATCGGGCAAGATCGTCGATTCTTCAGACGACGCGTCGAATCCGCTCGCCAGACTCGTTCGCCCGTCATGCTCGGCCGGATCGACACCGACGATCAGACGCGGATCCACGAGTTCGATGATGGCATCGCGTTCTTGTATCGGGAGGCGCGGCGAGACTGGTTGCGGCGTCGCGCCAAGCTTCCAGCACGCAAAAAGGGCCTCGACGAACTCGATCCCGTTGGGAAGAGCGATCGTGACGAAATCGCCCTCCACGACCCCGAGTCTGGCGTAGGCACGGGCCAGACGATTGGCACCGGCTTCGAGCTCGGCGTGGGTCGTCGCGCGTTCCTCGTGAACGAACGCGACCGCGTCGCTTCGACGTTCCGCGTTTCGACTGAGCGCTCTGCCATATGAGAGGATCGGCATTGAATCTCCGGGC
>JAQBEG010000157.1:0-3990 GCA_032123985.1 Deltaproteobacteria bacterium | reverse complement strand
GGGGTCCCTCGACGCGATCGCGACGGCCGATGCCAGCCGCAAGGCGCCCGAACTGCGGGAAGCGTCGAACATGGGGTGAACGCGATGAACCATTTCGTCGGCGAGCTTGCTCGCGTCCATGAACGTGCGCCAGCCGAGGCCGCCCGCGTTCAGCACACGCTCCTCCCATGCCTTGAGACGACCGCGAAACGCATTCGGGTCCGCATTGTCCGAACCCAGCCGTTTGACGTTCATCGCGGCGATCCAGAGTCCATCGAATTCGTCCACGGCGAGGTTGCGCTGCGTGCCCGGGGCGAGGTCTTCCGGCATGTCACTGAAGACGAGCATCACCCGAGATCCGCTGTCGAGTTCGCCCAGGTACTCACTGCCCAGCATCATCGCACCGGGAATATCGGTGTGATCCGCTGATCCGCCCCTCTTGACCAGCGCGTCGAGCTTCTGCGCCAACGCCAGTTTCTGCGCGTTGGCACGGGATGGTCGCGCGTCGAGGGTCATCAGCGCTTCGACGTTTTCCTTCTCATAGCTCTCACCGTCGATTCGAATGACGAGCAGGGTGTCGCCCGGCTCCATCGACGGCAGGACCTCGCGCTTGAGAATCCGTACGACTTCCATCTTCTGGTCCGCGTAGGTACCGGACTCGTCGATCAGGACGCAGATCGCCTGGTCGTAACGGGATTCGTCGTTGCAGGCGCCCAGCAGCGAGAGCAGCACGACGGCCGCGAGACAGACTCGAATACCCCTCATGCCAGACTCCTCTCCGGCTTCACAGCACCTGCGCCTTGATGGACTGTGCCCTTCCGACCTTTCGCGATCAACGATTCGATCCGAAGCGGAATCGCGATGTAGACGTCATAGATATTCCCGATCATTCCGGTCAGATGCCGCGACACATGCGCAATCCCCCTGGCGAGTCCGCCGACAGAGCGAAGCAACATGACCGTAAGCGACCCGACGACATGACGACCGCTGTCGAGAAACATCTCGAGGGGCACCGCGACCAACGACAGGATCGAGGGCAGGATGAAGCCGAGTACGGCCTGACCGACGATCGGAATCGCCGACTGGCTGGCGGACTGGACGATCCGACTCTCCTCGCCCGCGAGCGAAAGCTTCAGCGCCGATTCGGCCTCGACGATCTGCTCCCGGAGAATGGCCAGCGAACTCTCGACACTCGCGAGGAAGAAGAGGCCGACGAGACCGAGCCCGAGGATCAGCCGACGACGCGAGCGCGGAATCGTCCCGAGCTTTGGGAAGAGCTCGGTAATGCC
Source organism: Deltaproteobacteria bacterium (assembly GCA_032123985.1). Taxonomy (GTDB): domain Bacteria; phylum Myxococcota_A; class UBA9160; order UBA9160; family UBA4427; genus UBA4427. Next base: position 2,722 of record JAQBEG010000157.1, on the reverse strand, counting down.
GAGCATGTCCATCAGGAAGATGCCGAGCGCGGCTTCCATCAGGACCAGGACGAGCGCGGAGACCGTCGAGACCGGAACGCCACCGACTCTTGCACCAGCCGGAACGAGTTCGGACATCGGCAAAGCAATCAGCTGGAAGTTGATGAAGGCCGCGCCGAAGGCGATGGTCAATACACCGGTGGAGGCCAGGAAGAGTTTGGCCGCCGAACAGGTGAGCGCCCGCGCCGATTCTTCTCGATCCACCCGGATCTTCTCGTAATCTTCGACGAAGGCATTGATGCGGTTCGAGCTCTCCAGCGCGAGGGAGATGAAATCCTGCATCTTGCCGAGCAGGCCTCGGATCTCCTTCCAAACGGGCAACATCGAGCCGAGAATCTTGTGACGCTTCGTCGTGTCAGCGCGGTAGGCGGCGAGCGCATTCTATTAGGCGTACTCGGAGGATTGACGAATGCCTTCGAGGACCTTTTGAATACTCGGGTCACCGGCCATCGGGCTATCTGGCCAGACGTATAGACTCTCCATCGAACAGTCCTCCTCGTACAGGAGACCAGTCATCGACACTGGCGACTGGGCAGCCTGTGACGGGCAACATGGCATCCGAAGCGCAACGCAAGGGTATGACGCTCATCATCGACTCGGGGATCGTCTGGGAGTCGACGAGGATCCGGGGCGCTGCTAGGCCAGCTCCTGGTGTGTCTGTGCGTGGACGGGGGAGTAAGCATCATAGGGGTAGGGCGTCTGCGAGCAGCGTCATCGGTCGCGGACAAGGTGCATCTGCCTCGTCTCGGGCCACGAACCTTGCCACTGAGGAACCTACCGCTGCGGCCTGGCTTCTCGTCCGCGGGCGTGCCCGCTCTGCTCGAAATCCCGAACGCCTTCGACCTGACGGCTGAAGACGTGGCTCAGGGATCGCTCCGCCTGCTGCCACTCGACCGACTGGGCAATCTCGCGGAACCGACCCAAACGCAGGAGATCTTTCTCGTCGCGAGCGGGGCTCTCTCGATCTTGTCGCCCGACCTCGACCAGGATCGGTCCCGCGAGGTCGTCGCGGTCAGCGATACGGCTGCTGCAGCGATCGCGTTGGACGGCTCGGGCACCCTGGGAATCGAAATCCCCGTCCCCGAGGCGCGCATCGGAATTAAAGGCTTACCCCCGCTCGCTATGCCTCGAACGGATCTTCCTCTCCTGCCGCATCAAGCGACTCGGCGGCCGCATAGCCGAAGATCCCCTTCGCCATCAAGGAAGTCTCTGATTGCCTACGCAGCTGATAGATCTCGGCACGGATCGTGTGAACCGCCTTGTTTTCGGGTTCGGCCAATGTGGCGAGTTCGACGAGATGACAGGCGAGCCGGAGTTCATTGGATTCCGCGAGCTTGCGAGCGCGTTCTGCGAGGATTTGCACACCTCCGCTTAGTTCCGCCAGTTCGCGAGCCAGGTCGGCGTCCTTTGCGGGCTTTAGCTGCGAAGGATTACCGTCATACCAACCCCCGTACATCCTCCAAATATTGCGGACGACGAATTCGGGCTCATCGTAGAGTGGCTTGAGGTACGGCTTCTCGAGAAGCTCCGGGGCCACCTTCACGTTGTGGATGATGTCGTTCAGGCGAGCGCCTTCGTTCATCATGGCTAGCGTTTCGCCAACTAGCGTCTCCAGGGTCTCGGCCACGACCGTCAAGACGGATCGAATGCGTTCCTTGCCTGTGATCGGCAGTCCGTGGGCGGGCAGAAACAGTTCCGCACCTCGACCGGCCATCTCCCGCATCGCGGCGGCCCATTCGCGCGGGTAACGCTGGACCTTCTGGGGATTCCCCGCATTGGGGAAATTCCAGATGAAGAAATCGCCTGCGCAGATCGCCTTGTGTTTCGGAATCCAAGCCCACGTATGGTCATCGGTCTCACCTAGAGCATGACTCAACTCGATATCGAGTCCGCCGACCGAGCGTTCGAGGTTCTGCCGATAGGTGATATTCGGTTTTCGAGTCGCCTTGGGCAGAAAACGGTTGTCGCTGCCTCCGATGCCGTAGCCGTGCTTCACGAATCCCCGGAACTGACGGCTGTTGATGACCAGGTTGTAACCGTTGGTCAGGTCGTAGCGATCGAACCTTTGCGGCACGTTCTCGTGGGCGATGATCTCGGGATCCGGATCCGAACGATTCGCCACATCGACAAGAAACGCCCCGCACCCGCCGACGTGATCGATATGACCATGGGTGTAGACGAGGCTGTTGAAGCGATCGTCGCTCCAGCCTCGGATCGCCTCCACCACCCGATTCCCGCTCGGCGTACCGCTCGTATCGAAAACGACCAGGCCGTCGTCGGTCCTAAAGAGGACCGAATGGGAGAAAGCCTCGACGACCGCGATGTCGTTATGGATCTCCGACAATTCATGAGTGATCCGGTTGGTGGGCTCGTTGGCGAACCCCTCATCAATGATCTTGGTCGATAGCGCTAGCAGGTCCGCCATGGCTGGCCCCCTCCCCTCTCTTCTTTAGTCCATCCTCAATTGCCTCTTCAACTCAATTGCCAAAGTCCCACGAACCACCCGCGTGGTAGTGCTTCATGACGTTCTTGGCGATCAAGATTTTGTGGACCTCGTCGGGACCGTCGGCCAGGCGTAAACTCCGGGCGGCGGCGTAGAAATGGGCCAAAGGCGTATCCGCACTCACACCTCTTCCCCCCATAATCTGAATGGCCCGGTCAATGACGGTAGCCGCCATAGTGG
>JAQBEG010000156.1:0-4747 GCA_032123985.1 Deltaproteobacteria bacterium | reverse complement strand
AGAGTTCTCCGGCACCCGTCACAGCCGCCTGGCCGACCTCGATCGGCCCCAATGCGCTGCATTCCTCGCCAATCGACGACCCTCCCCGATCCGAAATGGCCCCGGCCACACCACTTCCGAGCACGAGGGCACTATTTGCGGCGTTCACGATCGCGTCGACATCCTGCTCGGTGATGTCGCCTTCCTGCAGCACGATTCGCGTCATGATTTCTGTCCCCCCGGCCTGCGGCGCCCACCCGGAGCCTTGCTCGTCGCCGATTTGCGGCGCTTTCGCGCGGGCTTTCGGGATGCTGCGTCGTACCGCTCGATCACGCCCGCCGCCATCAGCGGGATCAGAACCTCATGTTGACCGATCAGTGAAATCCCGCGACCCGCGAGTCGCGTGGGTCGCTCGACGATGTTCACCTCCGGACGGTACTGGCGAATGAAATCGCAGTTCACCGTCGTCAGACGCGCCACCCGATGTCCGAGGTTCCGAGCCAGAGCGAGCGCTTTCAGGAAGACCTCGGGGAGGATAACCGCCGAGCCGACGTTCAGTACGACGCCCTCATCGAGCCCCGCGACGAGAGAAACGAGCTGTTCGAAGTCGCGATAGCTCGTTTCACCGATCGCGGCGCCGTCGGCGCTCGGATGCATGTGGTGAATATCGGTCCCGATCGCGGCGTGGACTGTGACAGGCATCTCCAATCGCCAGGCCGTCGCGAGTACGGAGCGAGACGCGAAGCGATCTCCAGATTCGAAGATGTCGCGGCCGATGGCTGCTCCCATTCCAAGGCCATCCTCCCGGCCCTTCGCGATCGCCCCATTCAATCGCTCCGCCGTTTCCCGAGCCATCCCGAAATCACCCTCGTCGAGGGATTTTGCAACGTCCTCGCTCGTGCGCCCCATCATCGCCAACTCGAGGTCGTGGACGCTGCCCGCGCCGTTCATCATCAGCCCCCCTATCGCCCCGCGCTCCATCAGGTCCACGACGATCGGGGCGAGCCCAACCTTGATGAGATGGGCTCCAAAACCAAAAAGAACGAGTCGATCACGCTGCCAGGCGCGAACCCAGGCATCGATCGCAGCGTTGAGATCCGCCGCGCCGAGCAGCCCCGGGAGCGATTCCAGAAGCTCCGAAACGCTCGCCCCCGGCCCGAGGGGCTGCGCCTCGTCTCGAGCCTTCACCTTGCTCGTGCGGCGGCGTGCGGGCTGGGTTCGAATCCGGCTTCGGTCGATCGTCGGCGTGCGGCGGGTCACGCGGCTCTCCTCCTTTCAGGTCGATCTAATAGGCTGCTATATTGGCGCGCCCGATCCCTGTATGAAAGAAATCTTGACAGACGAATCGCTGCGCACAAGCTGGCATCCAGCGCGCGCCGAAAACAATCATGGAGAATGCAGAACATGGCCGAGATCATCGACGTAACCGACGCGACCTTTGAGGGCGAGGTGCTGAAATCCGAAACTCCGGTTCTCGTCGATTTCTGGGCCGAGTGGTGCGCTCCCTGCCGCGCCATCGCCCCGATCGTGAAGGAGCTCGCGAACGAATACGGAGACAAGTTGAAGGTCGTCAAGATCAATATCGACGAGTCGCCTCAGACCCCTGGGAGCTATGGCATTCGCTCCATCCCCACGATCCTGGCATTCAAGGACGGCCAGGTCGTAAGCCAATTGACGGGAGCCCGACCGAAGGGTGATTTCAAGGATCTCGTGGACGGCATCCTCTAGGACCGTCCCAGGGCTGGCGGTGGAAGTCCGGCGTTCGGCCCGATGAGGCGGAGATAGTTGACCCATTTCGCGCGGGCGGCGGGTGGGTGGTCTCGCCAGCCGCTGCGGCGGCCGAGACTGCACTTTTCCCCTGCTAGTTCGGACCTGGGCTAGGCGTCCACTTGGTGATCGTCTCGGGGTCGATCCGTTGCACGTCGTAGAGCCGACCCACCAGTTCCCCCTTCTCTCCCCCACGTCCCGGGTTGGAGAACTCCCAGACGATTTCCTTGTCCGAGGTGACCTCGAAGGCGTGTCTACAAACGTCTCCGCCAAATCCATGATTGGCGCCAGGGGCGAATCGCCGTGCTACCCCCGGCAAGCGAATCGGGCCGGTCGCACCGTACGCCGCTGGCTCTCTGAATCGATGGCCGATCTCTAAAAAACGTACCGCCGCATCGAGATGTTAAGCAGCAATCCGATCGAGATCGAAGCGGACAACAAGGCCGACCCACCGTAGGAGAATAGTGGAAGCGGTACGCCGATGACCGGAGCCAGTCCGAGCACCATCGCCACATTGATCGCCGCGGGCCAAAGCAGAGTACCGACAAGGCCGATAGCCAGCGCCGCACCGAAGGTGTCCTTCGAATTACGCGCGATGAGCAGACCCCAGAGCAGCATCATCGCGTACACGGCGAGTACCAACCCAGACCCGAGAAAACCCCATTCCTCGGCCAATACCGAAAAGGCGAAGTCGGTGTGCTGCGTCGGAAGAAAGCGCAATTGAGTCTGCGTCCCTTCTTGCCAACCCGTTCCGAGAAGTCCGCCCGAGCCAACGGCGATCCTCGACTGCATCTGCTGATAACCCGATGCGAGCGGGTCGCGAGACGGGTCGAGAAAACCGAGTATGCGCTCCTGCTGGTAATTCTTGAGTCCATATTGCCAGACGGCGGCAAGGCCAGCCGCCCCAACGAGTGCAATCCCGACCCATGCGCGAAAAGGCACATTGACGAGCGGGAGTAGTGTCAGCCCAATGAGCAGCGTCAACACCGCGACACCGAGATCCTTCTGCGCAACGATCAATCCGACAGGGATGGCGACGAACAGCCCTGGCACGAAGAGGTCGCGCAATCGGCGGATTCCGGACGGGGGATTGCGGCCCAGGTAGTGTGCCAATGCGACGACCATTCCGATCTTCGCGAATTCCGAGGGTTGGAAGCGCCCGGAAAACAGCCACGCCCGCGCGCCTCGAGTCTCCTCTGCAATGGCCAGCGTCAACAGGAGCAGAGCCACAGATCCACCGTAAATCACGTAGGCAAACCGATCGTAGTGGCGATAGTCGATTACGAGTACAACGCCGATCACGATGACCCCGAGTCCAAGCACGGTCATCTGTCGACCGACGATATCCGACCCGCCCTCCACCCCGGATGCCGCGGCAGACACGAGATTGACGAGCCCCATCAGCACCAGGACGAGAACGATCCCCGCGAGCATCCAGTCGAAATGCTGGCCTCGATTCCGCTCCACCCGTAGGTCGGTCATCGCAACTCCCCGAACGAGACGACAGCGAGCTGGCTCGGCACCCTGCCCTCCGTCTTCTCGAAGTACTTCGCCAGCACCTTCTGCACCATCGGAGCGGCCACGGCCCCGCCACCGCCACCCGCGTGCTCGGCAACCGCCACGACGACGATTTCAGGAGACTCGACCGGCGCAAATGCTGCAAACAGCGCGTGATCGCGATACCCAATCGGGATCTCCTCGGGTTCGAGCCCTTCGACGAGATCGAGACTGACGACCTGCGTCGTCCCAGACTTGCCGGCAACTGTGATTCCCGGGACTCTTGCCCGCCGCCCAGTGCCACTCGGATCCATCACCACGCGCGTCAATCCCAATTTCACCAGATCAAGGATGGGCTGTGCAATGATGTTCTCGGCGCGGAAGATGGGTTCGGTCTCTTCGACGACATCGCCGTCCCATGTTTCCCAACGCAAAACGATGCGCGGCTGAACCACCGTTCCCCCATTCGCGACCGCTGCATAGGCAACAGCCAGCTGGATCGGAGTGGTCAAATTCGCACCTTGTCCGATCGAGAGAGAAATCGTCTCTCCGGCGATCCAATCTTCACCGCGCGTACGCATCTTCCATTCCGGGGTTGGGACCAATCCACTGACCTCACCCCGGATCCCGATTCCCGTTGCGGACCCGAGTCCGAAGAGTTTCGCATAACGTGCCAGCGTCTCGACGCCGAGTGCCTTTCCGAGTTCGTAGAAGTAGACGTCACAAGAACCAGTGAGCGCGCTCACCAGATTTACGGGGCCATGACCCCCACGCTTCCAGCAGCGATAGACGCGGCGACCCAGTCGGAAATGCCCTGGGCACGTCACGACCGTCGTGGCATCGATGATTCCCTCCGCTAGACCCGCCACAGCGACGATTGCCTTATAGGTCGAGCCGGGTGGATACACGCCGGCGATCGCTCGATTCTGCAAGGGTCGCCAGCGGTCGAGATTGAGAGCCTGCCATGTCGATCGATCGACCCCGCCAGCAAACGCGTTCGCGTCGTACGACGGAGCGGAGACGAGTGCCAACACATCTCCGGTTCGTGGATCTAGCGCGACGAGAGCACCCATTTTGTTCGGTCGATCGGGATCCTCGGAAATGAAGCTCGCCTCCGCGACCCTCTGAAGATCGAGGTCGAGGGTGAGCACCAACCTCCCGCCGGGCATCGGCTCACGGCGGTCAATTTCGTCGATTTCGCGGCCAGCTACATCGACGATCAGGTTCACCCCGCCCGCGTGGCCCCGAAGATGGTTCTCATTGGATGCTTCGATTCCCGTCTTTCCGATCGTTTCGCCCGAGCGGTAGTTCGAGAACGAGACCGCATCGAGTTCCGCAGGATCGATCTCGCCAATCGTTCCGAGCAGCTGAGAAGCCATATCGCGATACAAATAGTCGCGAAGAGGTTTCTGATAGAGTTCTACGCCAGGCATCGCATAACGATGCGCGGCGATCTGGGCGCGCTCCTCTGGAGCGAGATCTTTCGAAAGCGAGACAGGTTTGA
>JAQBEG010000155.1:0-2933 GCA_032123985.1 Deltaproteobacteria bacterium | reverse complement strand
GGCTCGGACCCCCTTGCCGGAATGTCATGAACATCGACATCGAGGATCTCAGGTGTGCCCGTGCACGGAATCGCCTGAAAATTGCGGAGCCCCGACTCTTCTTCCGCCTCCCGAACGGCTGACGAGAGCACGTCGTGCTCTCCATCGGTATGCCCACCGAGCTGCAACCAGCGCTCGAGCTTTCGATGGTGAGTGAGAAGGACAGCCCCCGACTCACGAGAAACGATCCAGGCCGAGGACGTGATGTGGCCCGGAAAACAATCTCGATGAAAACAACGATCGTAATCGCGCAGCAGCCCCTGGATTCGATCGATCGTCTCGCATTCGTCCGGGTGTCTATCGCGGTAACAATCCAGCAGTCGCACGAGATCCGCACGGTCCATTGTCAAAAGCTAGCAGCCCGACGAGGGTCCCCTCAAAACGAAAGCCCGAATCCGGCTGAAAAATTGAAGCCCTCCTTCGAGAATCCGAAATCCGCGCGAAAGATCGCCGCACGTTCAACGGTGGCACGGAGGCTCACGCCGTAGCTTTGCAGGATGCCCGCATGGAAGAGTCCGAAGCCATCGTCGGACACTCCGCCAATCTCATAGAAGGCCGCGAGACCGAGGCGCTCGACTCGGATATGTCGCCAGACCGTGAAGCCACGCGGGATTACCCAGAAGCGGTACTCCGCAGCCGCAGCCCAGGCCGCGTCATCACGCCAACGTCCAGCAACGTAGCCTCTGAGAATTCGCGAACCGCCGAGAGTCGGACGTGCGTAGAAGGGCAGGCTCCCCGAACTCAGACGATTCTCGAAGTGGAGAGCAACGCTATCGGTCGGCGGATTCTCTTCGCTTTCGGTTCCACCGTCGTGAAAGATTGGCCAGACCGGAATGACATGATCTGCGGAAAGCGTGTAGATCGCCGCGACCTTTCCTCCACTTTGACCTAGCGCCGCATCGACCTTCGCACCAAGGGCCGTCCCGCGATACGCGTTTCGTTGACTATCGCGTGTATCCCAGCGAACCCCCGCATTGACCCAACCCAACCCGAATCGATCCCCCTCGCGAAACAATTCGGCGAATGCCGGGACGTCATCGGTCGAGGGTTGCCCGCCTACCCGTCCGCGACCGAGCCAATGGCCCTCAGCCAGTAGACCTACATCGACGATGACGTCGTCGAACATGCCCTCGAGCGATCTCGACATCCCGATATCGAGGAACGCCACCTCGTCCGTATAGCTCGATTCATCTCTCTCCTTGGTCGCCGGGCCAATGCCGAAGAAGCGCCGCGTCAGCGTTTTCCGGTAGCCCCCGCCCACCCTTACGAAGCTCCGCTCTTCTTGGAGAATCCCTCCCCCCGGCAAGTCCACATGCTTTAGCCAGCGACGCCAGCGGAGCACATAACTCTGCTGTTCTTCTGTCGTATAGGAGAAGAATCCACCCAGGAATTCTCGCCGACGCTGCTTTCGAAAGTCGATGTCGGTGATCGCCAGGCCCAAGCCCGTTCCGATATCGGAGTTACTGAAGACGAGCGGGACGACGAAGCTCGAAACCAGAAATCGTTCAAAGAAATTTCCCGGCTTGATCCGGCCTTCCGGCACATAACGCCAGCGTTCTGGGCGATCGACATATGCGGCTTTGTCGACCTTGGGAATGCGGCCGTCTCTTTCTATTCCGAGATAGGGATTGTGAACCGACTCCATCTCTGGAGCTGAAGAATCCGTTGTGAGGTCTTTCCCAACCACGGGTCCCGCAAGCAGCAGTAGGCTCAATACGACCAGAATCGTTTCGGAGCGCATTTCAATCGCTCGCTGGCGTCCTCATCGTCACAAACTCTTCAGCGGACGTCGGATGAATTCCGATCGTGGCGTCGAAGTCGGCCTTGGTCGCACCGGCCTTGATTGCGACTGCAAAGCCCTGAACTATTTCGCCCGCGTCGGGCCCAACCATATGAAGTCCGACGACTCGGTCGCTAGCGCGGTCGACGACGAGCTTCATCATCGTCCGTTCCTTTCCGCCCGTGAGCGTGTGCTTGAGAGCACGAAACGTCGATCGGTAGACATCGATCGCAGCGAATGTCTCCCGCGCCGCCGACTCGGTGAGCCCGACAGTCCCGACCGGAGGTTGCGAGAAGACCGCCGCCGGTACGTTCTCGTGATCGGGCGCCCGCGGGTTGTCGTTGAAGAGTGTCTCCGAGAGACAGACCCCCTCATGGAGCGCTACGGGCGTCAGATTGATCCGATCGGTGACGTCTCCGATCGCCCAGACGCTCGGCACATTCGTGCGGGAGTATTCGTCGACGCTGATCGCGCCTCCCGGCCCGAGTTCAACGCCCACGTCCTCGAGGCCGAGGTCGTCGGTATTCGGGTGCCGCCCGGTCGCGAAAAGAATCAGATCGGCATCGAGGGTCGGCGCGTCGGTCAGTGTTGCCCGAATGCCTTTCTCGGTCTTTTCAATCGCTGTCACGTTCGTATCAAAGCGCAGATCGATGCCACGATTCCGGATCTGCTCGGCGAGATGTTCTCGCACGTCGAGGTCGAAGCCGCGCAGAAAGAGGGGACCCCTGTAGAGCTGCGTGATGTCGACACCCAATCCCTGGAAGATGCAGGCAAACTCAACCGCGATATAGCCTCCACCGACGATGATCGCCTTACGCGGCAGTTGATCGAGATAGAACATCTCGTTCGAGGTCATCGCGAATTCTGCACCCGGAATCTCGGGCACGGTCGGCCATCCGCCAGTGGCGACCAGGATATTCTCGGCCGTGTAGCGTTTTCCCGCGACTTCGACCGTATGGGGATCGACAAGCCTGGCGCGACCCTCGATGTGCACAACACCCGCGTCATGAAGCAGGCCCTCGTAAAACCGGTTCAGTCGCTCGATCTCGCGCGTCTTGTTGTCCCGAAGCGTCGGCCAGTCAAAGCTCGACGACTCCACAGTCCAACCAAAGCC
>JAQBEG010000154.1:0-5711 GCA_032123985.1 Deltaproteobacteria bacterium | reverse complement strand
GATACGGCCTTACTCGGCGGCGTCACGATTCATTGTCTTCCGGCCCAGCATTGGAGCAAGCGAAGCTTGACGGATGACCACAAAGCGCTTTGGTCTTCCTGGGCTGTGACCGGCGCCGATCGACGCTTCTACTTTGCTGGCGATACGGGCTATTTCGCTGGCTTCGAGCAGATTGGCCTGGCCCTTGGTCCTTTCGATCTCGCCGCGCTGCCGATCGGCGCGTACGCACCGTCGGCGATGATGCGCGAGTCGCATATGAACCCCGAGGAGGCAATTCAGGCAAGCCTCGATCTCCAGGCGCAGCGAGCTGTCGCGATGCACTTTGGCACCTTCGATCTCTCAGACGAGCCCCTGGATGAGCCACCGCGACGATTCAAGGCGGCCGCCGCTCGGACTGCGATCGGGGAGAATGGGGTGTGGGTGCTCAACGTCGGGGAGATGCGTGCTTTCTGAGGTCTGTTGTGGAGCTTGGAGCGTGCGCCCGTTCATGTATGCGGCGGTAAGAAACCGGCTCCTGCTCGTCTCGATGATGTTGGCCCTGGCACCGCAGGCTGTCGCCGAGCCAGCGACGACGCTTCCTGCGACTAGCACTCCGGTCTCGACGGGGTCCGGCTCCGAGAAGGCTGACGGTCCCAAGAAGGCCAACGGCGGCAAGCAGCAGGAGCGGCTGGACGAGAACGCCCCGATACTAAGTACCGACGACAAATTTCAGGTCGACATTCCTCCGATCCCTCCGCCGAGCAAAAAAGGCGATGTCCAGATCGATGGCACTGCCGATACCGTGTTCATTTTGGGGACCGAGTACGGCAACACCAAGGCGAACAGCAACTACTCTCGGCTCGCCCTCGCGGTCGGTGCGCCGCTCTCGAAAGTCGTCGCGATTGGTGGCCAGGTTCGATTTGGCGTTCGCGACTACTTTTTCGACGGCGACGGCCAGTTCATCGACGCCGGGCAGAACTCGGGCGAACCCTTCGACGAACTCTTCGAATATTCAGCCACGCTGGGCACGCGAATTCGATTGATCGATGGGCTCGACCTCGAAGTTGCTGGACGCGTGATTTCGCGAATCGAGGAGGGCGCGACTTTCGAAAGCGGCCTCGGGGGGGGTGGCAGCCTGTCGTTCCTAGGGCGGTACCAGGATTGGGTGGTGCTGCGACTCGGGGTCGCGCTGCAATCGAATTTCGACAGATCGAATGTCAATGCGTCGCCGGTCTTTCGGTTGAGGCTGCGGTTGCACGAGGGCCTTTGGGCGGAAACCAGCGGTCGCAACGGTCGCTTCGAATTCGATGTAACGGATCGGGTGCGAATCGATCTTTTTGGGGGGGTCGAGGGGGGCCGCTATCGGCTCGAAGACAGACACGATGGTCCGAACGGAGTCGGCGAGGGGTCTGTGCGGTTGGAGCAGGCAGAAATTGGCCTCGGTACGCGATTGAGAATCTTCAAGCGGCTTCGAGTTCTCGTCGAGGCCGGCGTCGTTTTGACCCAGACGATGGAGATCAATGACGAAGACGGAAATTCGTTCGACGAACGTGAGACGCGCGAGCCGGCATTTCTAGGACGCATCGCTCTAAGATGGCGGTTCTGAGGCTCGCAGGTCTGGGGACAATCGTCTGGTAGTGAGCTGCTGCCTGATGGCTACGTGAACGCCTACTCCGAGGCCTTATCACGCCATACGAAGGCTTCGAGCGCATCGGGATCGGGAACGATCACAAATCCGCGTCCGTCCTCGATGAGTCCCTCGTCTCGCCATTGCTTCAGCTGACGATTGACCACGATCCGCGTAAGGCCAACGCTGTCGGCCAGGTCTTGCTGGGAAAGGCCGTGGCTGATTCGCATCGTCCCATCTTCCTCGATCAGCGCGTATTTAGGCGAGAGGTGCATCAATCGACTCCAGATGCGTAATTCACTGGTGTGAAGCCCGAGATTCCGAATCGTCTCGCCCGCGACCTTGATATGTGCACAGAGCAGCCGTGCCAGTCGCATGGCGGCTTTGGGATTTCGCTCGATCGCGGGTATGAGGTACTGCCGATCCAAGGCGATGGCGTCACTGGAACATTCGGCGATCGCGTTCACGCCGCGTAGACCTCCGTCGATCGTCGTGATCTCGCCGCAGTAGTCACCGGGTTCGATCATGCTATGCAGCAGTTCGATTCCGCCGCGGCTCGTCGTCGTGATTCTGAATCGGCCACTCCGCACCCAATAGGTATACGATCCGGGTGTGTCCATGGCGAAGACTGTTTCGCCGGCGTCGAAATGGAAATGGCGAGCATGCGATGCAAGCTCCACGACTTGTTCTTCGGGAAGCAAGTCGAGGAGAGGGCTTGCAGCAAGCAGACGGACATCCTTGATCAAGGGGGGGGGCATTTATTGATTGTGAGGGCGCGGCGTCTGGGTGACTCCGTGAACTTCCAGCTTCGTGGAGAAAACGCGGAGTATTTCAACCCGTTTACGAGAACGTAGTTCGGAGTGTCTTGGATGATCCAGCATGTTTGGGCGTTCTCCTTTGAGGAGCGGTCCGGATTCGATCGGAACCTACGTTTACGCAGACCCGTCGAATAGGTTCGACATTTCATGCCGACCGATGGATCCTACTCGATCCCCGATCCCCGATCCCCGGCTCGACTAGAGCGCCGCCCAAAGCGTTGGTGCGACGCCGATGGCCGTGGCGACCGTGATTAGTGCTGTGATCGTCATGAGGAGTCGGATCTGGTCGGCGGTTCGTGCGCTCATGCTTCAGCCCTTTCTTTCGGTGCTTCTCTCACACCCTTAGAATGAGTATCGAGCGGCCTGGGCCCGGCCGTTGTGAAGGGGTTCACAGAAGGGTCGATTTACGACGTCGCCCTGACAATATGGTGTCAAGAGTCTCTTTTCATCGCTCCGGTCCCCACGGAATTGCGAGTCTCAGAGGGTTGCGCGCTAGAATGCGGTCTTGCCGGACTCTGATGAATCGACGCCTCTGCCAGCAGGCCAGGCCCTTCGCGGCGACCCGGCCCTGTGTGCCAGACTTTCTCGACGTTCGTTTTTACGGCGCGGATTGGGCAGTGCCGGTCTGCTCGGGATCGGCCCGGTAGGGAGCGCCCACGCAGCCGGTGGGGCCGACTCCTTTGGGGCTCTGCAGCCCGCCGACTCGAACGGGCTGATGCTCGGTGGAATACTTCATCGAATGAGTTTCATGACCCGTCCTCCCGCGTTCAAACATTCGGGCCAGGCACGTTCTTGATGTGTACGTCTCGCTGCGGGAACGGAATCTGGACTCCGCCCGCTGCAAACTGACGGTAGATTTCGCAATTCAGCTCATGTATTACGAGCCCGCGGTCGGCGGGATTCGAGATCCAGCAGAGCAGGTCGAAGTCGAGACTCGAGTCGCCGAACGTCCGAAATCGGGCACGGGGCTTCGGATCCACGAGGATTTTGTCGTGATCGTGTGCGACGCCCGTGAGAATCTCCATGACCTTGTCGATGTCCGAGCCGTAGGCAACGCCAACGGGCGTGTTGATGCGGAAGCGATGCGGGGGTCCGCCGGCCTCGTTGACAATCTTCGCGGCTCCCATCACGCCGTTGGGAATCGACACTTCTACGTCTTCGCGGGTCAAGAGTCGCGTGCTACGAAGGCCGATCTGGGTGACTTGCCCGCGTTCTCCCGTATCGAGGATGATGTAGTCACCGATCTTGTATGGCTGATCTGTCAGGATCGCGACGCCTGCAAACAAATTTGCGAGCGTATCCTGGGCAGCGAAGCTCAACGCCAGGCCGACGATCCCCGCGGAGGCGACTAGCCCGGTGACGTCGATCCTCCAGACCAGCATGATCGCGTAAGCGCCGGCGAGAAACACGATGACGGCGAGCAGATTGGTCAGCAACGGTTCCGTTGTCTGCTGAACGAACTCGAAGCGGTGTTCCTGCTTGCGCATTGCGCTGATGAACATCTTCGACATTCGCAGCGCAAAGATCAACCAAAGGACAGTCAGGATGGATTTTACGATTCCGACGACAAAGAGCTGTTGGCTGTCGCTCAGCTCTAGTCGATGGCTCGCCAGAATCAGGCCCGTCATGGCCACAGTGGCAAAGATCGGACGATGGAGGTTCGCGATTAGACGGTCGTCGATCGAATTCAGCGTCTTTCGCGTCAGCTGAACGATCGTGAGGGAGATGATCTTGTCGACGATCTTGGCGAGGACGAGAAAGGCGAGGACGATCACAAGTGCTTGTAAAGCCGGGCTCAGTTGTAAACGATCCAGTGCCTCATTGGCGAAGTCGAAGAGCGCTTTCATTGAGACAGATTAACGCAGCTCCATCGACGGGAAAGTAGAGCGAGGAATGGACCATGAAGTCCGTTTCCGCCGACCCCGATCAGGTACCGCAAGAGTCAACCGAATCGTTCAGGGTTTGCGCGGCTAGAACGATGCCCAAAGACTCCGTGCGAAACCCATTGCGACAGCGATGCTGATCATCGCCGTGATCATCATGAGAAATCGGATCTGATCGGCGGTTTTTACGGTCATGGCCATCCCCTTCTCTTGGCGAGAGATTCTCGCCTGATGAAACGAGTATCGGGCTGTCCGTTTCAGTCCCTTGTGAAGGGCTTCACAGAGGGTGCGATTTGTCGATGGGGGCTGGTAGCCGGCAGCAGGGCCGTTTCAGGTCGGTTTGGTGTCGCGTGGTGGCCGCAGCGTGACGGTGCCCTGAGCGACCGCGCAAGATCGCCCCTCGTTGCGGACGTCGATTCGCACGACCGCCGTCGATTTCGTCATCGAGACGATCTCCGCCACGGCCTCGAGTGTGCCGGCGGTCACGGGCGCCAGCAGATTGATCTTGAACTCGGTCGTCGCAGCCCAGCTTCCTTTTTGCATATGCGGGTAGCAGACACAGCCGAGAATGTGATCGCACACTGCGGAGATGACGCCGCCGTGCATGTTCCCAAATGGAGTCAAGAGCCCATCGTGAACGGTCATCTCTGCCGTTAGCCGCCCCGGCTCGAAGTGAGTGAGGTGTACTCCGAGGAATTCGGGCAGACCGGTCAGTTTGTCGTTCATTGCGAGGAACGCCGCAGCTATTTTTTCGTCGTAGCGTTCGGCAATGTGGGGATCGATCATGTGACTGAGGGTAGGGGGAGCAGCCGATGCTGTCACGAAGTCGTGACGAGCGTCGTTTGTGATCGATGGGCTCACACGTTGGAGGATTTCGCTCTATCTTCCAGCGCCGCGGGGCGTTCGCGCGACCGAGGCATTGAGACACATCTCTCGAGGGTGATCGAGACTGTGGATTCCAGAACGAGGAGAACGTTGAATGCGACGGATTTTGATTGGAGTTTGCGCTCTCGTGGGTGTTGCGATCATCCTCGGGATCGCTGCGTTCATTGCGATCCGCAGCATTGACTGGAATGAGTACAAAGGTCTCGTAGCCGATGCTGCCCGTGAAGCCACTGGGCGCAGACTAGACCTTTCGGGTGACCTCTCCCTCGCCTTCGGTTTGCGTCCGGGCATCGCGTTCAATGACGTCTCCTTTGAAAATGCCGCTTGGGGCTCTCGATCCGATATGGCACGGATCGAACGTCTGGTCGTCCAGCTGCGGCTGATCCCGCTTTTCTCGGGCCGCGTCGAGGTCGACCGCATCGAACTTGTCGGGCTGGATTTGCTACTCGAAACGAACGCGGATGGAATTGTAAATTGGGATTTTGAGGAACCCGCCGAGGACGAAGCCGAGCCGATACC
>JAQBEG010000153.1:0-3286 GCA_032123985.1 Deltaproteobacteria bacterium | reverse complement strand
CCGAAATGGTGGGTGTGCCGGTCGCGCTCTCCGAAACGCCCGGTTCGATTCGTCGCGTTGCGCCCGAACTCGGGGAGCACACCGAGGAGATTCTCGTGGAAGTGCTCGGCTGGGACTGGGATCGGATTGGCGAGCTGCGTGAGAAGAAGGTGATCTGATCTCTCAGAAGTGCAGCTCGGCCAGGGCGATTCCGCTCTCGCCGGCAACCGCGTAGAGCAGATAGACGCGACCGTCTTCTTCGAAGATCGCCGGATCGCGAAGCTGATTCACATGACCATATGCGGTACTGCGGATCGAGGCTTCCAGCGGAGCATCGGCGCCTTCCCAGGGTCGTTCCGGACGCAAGACCTCGACGGCTTCGCTCTCGGACCAATTCTCCCATGGGCCTGAGACATCGATCGTCGAGAGGAGTATCCGCTCGGGCATCTCACCGACGCGAGTCCAGAAGACATGCAGCAAATCATCGCGTTTCAGTAGTGCGGCGTGGCGCATATTCGGCTCGAATAACAATGGCCCCTTCTCGAATTTCGAGAGACCATCGATCGACCGGTAGAGCTGCCCCGGCATCGCCAGGCCATAGGTCATGCCGTCGTGCGAGAAGGCGCGTAGATAGGTTTTCCCCAGAATTTCAGGTCGTGCTTCGAAGTTTATGCCGTCAGAAGAAGTGGAGGCCCGCGTAACCTGGCGCGCGAACTCCTCGAGTCCGTGGAAATACATCACGATTCGTCGGTTGACGTTGTCGACATGGACATCTGGCGATGCGATGTGTGGAGCGGTGAGCTCCTGTTCGAGATCATGGGGCAATCTGAAGTCGGAGACCTTCATCAGATTGCGTAGTCGCAGCATTTCTGCGACCGGGGCTTCGGGAGGCTTGGTCTGGAAATGTGATCCCGCGAGCTGTTGGCTGCCTGCTGTATGGACTTTCCAAGCGCCCGTAAGTTCATCGGCATAGGCCAGTCGGATGTATTGTCCCTTGTGATCCGCAAAGTAGAGGTAGTAGCGGCCGAGCGGGGAGGGGATCCAGTCGGGAACACGAATCAGCGATGGGCCCTGGATGTTGGCGCCGATGCTTGGATCGGTGTCGGGGGAAATGATGGGCCTGTCGAGCAGCCGTTCGACCTTCACGAGGAGTTCTCCGTTCGTCACCAGCGCCGGCTCGTCTGCGCAGCCGCTCGGGACAGGCCTGGGCATAGACAAGATCATGCGCCGGATGCTCATTGCGCATACGATAGGGAAAGTCTGACACCGAAGGCCGCTTGGGAAGAACGATTCTCGCAGAGTCACGCGTTCTTCAAAGGCCTCGCGAGGGAGCATCGAATGAATGAGCTGATCTTTTCGCATATGTACGCCGCAGCGATGGAGCAGTACGGCGATCGGGAGGCGATCGTTGACGGCGACTACCGCAGTACCTGGAATCAGCACACCGAGCGTGTCGCTCGACTGACGCACGCTCTCGCCAATCAGCTGAAAGTTTCGCCTGCGGATCGCTTCGCGGTCCTGGCACTCAATAGCCATCAGTATCTCGAGCTATGGCACGCGGCATTCATGGGCGCTGGCATCATCAATCCGTTGAATCTGAGGTTGGCGCCCAAGGAACTCGCCTACATCCTTCAGGATTCGGGTAGCGAGGTCGTGTTCGTCGATGTGACCTTTGCTCCGTTGGTCGAGGCGGCGCGCAAGCTGATGGAGGGCAAGGATCCGATTCGTCACGTCGTTTTGATCGCAGACGGGGATCTGCCGCATGACCTACCTCACGACCTACCTCACGACGTGCCTCATGACGTGCCTCATGACGTGCCGCATGACGTGGTGTATGAGGCAATGCTGAACGCGGCATCCCCCGTGATGTGTGATGAGCCAGAGGAGACGGACCCGGTCGTGTTGATGTATACGGGGGGAACGACGGGATTGCCGAAGGGCGTGTTGATCGAACATCGCGCCCAGATCTTGAACATCTATCACGGTGTGATGACGATTCCTGGCTTCACGATCGACACGTATCTGATGCAGACGCCGATGTTCCACGCGGCATCGATGACTGGGATCCTTGCTTCGGGGGCCTACGGTGGCCGAGTTGTATTCATCCCGATGTTCAATCCTGTACGGGTCATGGAGCTGATCGAAGAACACGGGGTGACCGACACCTTGATGGTGCCGACTATGATTGGGATGTGTCTTGCGAGCGAGGGCTATCGGCCGGAGAGGCTGGCCACGTTGAAACAGCTCGTCTACGGCGCTTCGCCAATGCCCGAAGCCACCCTGAATCAACTGCAGTCCGATTTTCCGGATCTGCAACTCGTCCAGGGGTACGGCATGACGGAAGCCTGCTCGACGGTCACTCTGCTGATGAGCGAAGACCATCAGCCCGGCTCGCCAAGGCTTCGCTCGGTGGGCAAACCCGCTCTCGGTATTCGGATCTCGACGCAGGACGAGGAGGGCAACCTGCTGCCCCGCGGCGTAATTGGTGAGGTTTGCGTGAAGGGCGGCCACTTGATGCGGGAGTATTGGAACAAGCCCGAAGCGACAGCCGAGGCGCTCAGTGGCGGCTGGTATCACACGGGCGATGCCGGCTATATCGATGACGACGGTTATCTTTTCCTGGTCGACCGGGTCAAGGACATGATCGTGACGGGCGGCGAGAATGTGTACTCAGCCGAGGTGGAGTCCGCCATCAGCACGCACCCGGGCGTCGCGCAGGTCGCCGTCATCGGCATTCCCGACGACAGGTGGGGAGAGAAGGTGCACGCCATTGTTGTGCGGGAACCCGGGGCCAACGCTACGGCCGAAAGCATCATTGCTCATACCCGGGAATTGATCGCGGGCTACAAGGTCCCCAAGTCCGTCGACTTCCGCAGCGAGCCGCTACCGCTCTCGGGCGCGATGAAGGTCCTGAAGCGCGACCTGCGCGCTCCCTACTGGGAGGGCAGGGACAAGAATATCGGCTAGAAAGCCCTTGGAATCGCCTGAGAAAAGGAAAGACATGTCATTCGATGAAGAGACCCAACTCGATCTGCAGGAGCCGGGGGTCTACCGCTGCTTCATCAGCGAGGGCTACTGGGTGGTCGCCGGGCCCAACGGCGGATATCTCGCTGCTCTCCTGGTTCGTGCGGCCGAGGCGCATCTGGAAGATTCTGGGCGTCAGCTTCGCAGCCTAACGGTGCATTATCTACGTCCGCCGAAGGCGAGCGAGGCGCGCATCGAAGTGTCGATCGAACAACTCGGTCGGTCCGTGGCCTTCTTGCGACTGAAAATGATCCAAAACGAAAAGCTGATTCTGTTGGCCACG
>JAQBEG010000152.1:0-9468 GCA_032123985.1 Deltaproteobacteria bacterium | reverse complement strand
GACGAAGTGACGCCGGAGGTCGCCGAGGCCTGTGGTCGCCTGGCCGACGCGGGCATTCCGCTCGGAAGCCAGACGGTGCTCCTGAAGGGGGTCAACGACGACGTCGAGACGATGCGGGAGCTGGTTCATCGACTGCTGATGATCCGAGTCCGGCCCTACTACCTCTATCAGTGCGACCCGATCTCCGGGTCGGAGCATTTGCGCACCCCGGTTTCCAAGGGCCTCGAGATCATCGAGGGGCTCCGCGGTCACACGACGGGCTACGGCGCGCCGACCTTCGTCGTCGATGCCCCCGGCGGTGGGGGCAAGATCGCCCTGGCACCGGACATGGTCGTCGGTCGTGATGGCAAGGATCTGCTGCTTCGAAACTACGCAGGTGAGATCTCGCGCTATCCCGACATCGAGGGTGAACAAGAGGAGCAGATCAGGCCAGACCTGCACGTGGTCGCGGTCCCGAACCCCCAGCGGACGCGGAAGAGACGGGCCCGGTGAGGATCGGACTCACCTACGACCTTCGGTCGGCCTATTCCGCGTCGGGTTTCGGGGACGAGGAGACGGCCGAATTCGACCGCGAGGGCACGATCGACGCGATCGAGTCGGCGCTCCAGAAGCTCGGCCACGAGACCGAGCGGATCGGGCACCTGCCCGATCTGATGGAGCGCCTGCTTGCAGGCGCTTCCTGGGATCTCGTGTTCAACACGGCGGAAGGGTTGCGCGGCTTCGGTCGTGAATCCGAGGTGCCCGCCCTGCTCGAAGCCTATGGGATCGTCTACACCTTCTCGGATCCACTGGTGTCGGCGATCACACTCCACAAGGGGATCGCGAAGCGAGTGCTTCGCGATCTCGGCGTCCCGACGAGCGATTTCCGCGTGGTCGACAGCGAAGCGGAGGCGCTCGCCGTCGACCTGCCCTTTCCGCTCTTCGTGAAACCCGTCGCGGAGGGAACGGCCAAGGGCATCGACGGTCTCTCGCGCGTCTCGAACCGAAAGGAACTCGTGGTGAGGTGTCGCGAACTCCGCGAGCGATTCCGACAGGCCGTCCTGGTCGAGCCCTTTCTTCCGGGACGCGAGTTCACCACGTCGCTCGTGGGCACGGGCGAGCGTGCGCGCGTCTTGGGTACGCTCGAGGTCGTGCTGCGCGACGGCGCGGAGTCGCACGCCTACAGCTACGTGAACAAGGAAAACTGCGAGGAACTGATCGACTACCAATTGGCCGAAGGAGACCTGGCACGCGAGTGCGAGCGCGTGGCGCTCGCCGCCTGGCGGGGGCTCGGGTGTCGCGACGCGGGCCGTGTGGATCTGCGCGTCGATCCCGACGGACGCCTACAAGTGCTCGAATTGAACCCGCTGCCGGGCTTGCACCCCGAGCACTCGGACCTGCCGATCGTGTGCACTGCGGTCGGCTTCGAATATGTGGAGCTGATCCGCGAGATCGTCGACTCGGCCCTGCTTCGCCAGCCACGAGGCGACGTCCGCCTGATGCGCCCACCGCGGGTTCACGCGGTCCTACAGGCTGCTCGGTGAGGATCGTCGTTCTCCACGAACGACTGACCGAGAGTGCACGAGCAGATGAGCGGGACGCGCTGGTCCAGAGGGACCTGGTCCAGCAGGCGCTTCAGGCCAGCGGACACGATTGCCTGACCCTCGCCATGGATCTCGATCTCGAGGCCACGCGCCGGGAGCTCGTTCGCCTGGCCCCCGATCTGGTCTTCAATCTGGTGGAATCCCTGGG
Organism: Deltaproteobacteria bacterium; assembly: GCA_032123985.1. Classification (GTDB taxonomy): domain Bacteria; phylum Myxococcota_A; class UBA9160; order UBA9160; family UBA4427; genus UBA4427. The sequence continues at coordinate 7,737 of JAQBEG010000152.1, read as the reverse complement.
CGGTTCGGGTCGACTCGCGCAGCTTGCGCCGGCCCTCGTCGAGGCACTCGGCATTCCCTGCACCGGCGCGAGCGCCGCGGCCCTCGGAGTGACGACCGACAAACTTCGGGCGAAGCGCCGTCTCGCCGCAGCCGGGCTTCCGACGCCGACCTGGCTAGAGGACGGGGAGGTTTCTGGAATCGCGCATCCGGACGACCCGAACGCGCGCTTCATCGTGAAACCCGTTCACGAAGATGCTTCCGTCGATCTCTCCGACGAAAGCGTCGTCTGGGGCGCGGCTTCGGCTCGAGCGCGGCTGGCGCGAGCACCACGGATCTCGTTTGCCGAAGCCTATGTCGAAGGCAGGGAATTCAATCTGGCCTTGCTCGAGAAAAACCATGGCGTCGAAGTCCTTCCGCCCGCCGAGATCCTCTTCGAGGCGTGGCCAGAGGACAAGCCGCGGATCGTGGGCTACGCCGCGAAATGGGACGATGCCTCCTTCGAATCCGTGCACACGCCGCGTCGCTTTGATTTTCCGGCGTCCGATGCCCGGCTTCTCGTGCGTCTCGGGGAACTCGCCCACCGCTGTTTCCCGCTCTTCGAACTTTCCGGCTTCGCACGAATCGATTTTCGCGTCGATGCGGCCGGCGAACCCTATATCCTCGAAGCGAATGCCAATCCCTGCCTGTCCCCCGACGCCGGGTTCGCAGCCGCGGCCGCACGAGCCGGGCTGTCGAGTCACGATGTCGTCGAACGGATCGTGGCGGCCGCGTTTCGACGCCCGGGACGCGTCGGGTCGATGAGCGACGCACCGATCGCGACGAGGAGCTGATCGCCGTGTTTCGGATCCGTAGAATTCTCGACGACGTCTTGCCCCTCGATCGGCTTGCGACCGAACAGGTCCAGGACATGCTGCGTGAGCAATTTCCCGGGGTCGACGAGAGTGATGCGGCCAGTCTGCCAGAGCGGCTCCGCAACCCGCTCAAATACCGCTTCCGGACGCTTCTCTTCGTGGCCGACGATCTGAGCGGGAGCGTGAAGGCATTCGCGCACGTCTCCGTCGACCCATCGGCACGCCTGGTCTTCCTCGACTATCTCGCCAGCGGACCTCGGCTCTCGGGAAGAGGCGTCGGAGGGGCACTCTACGAGCGGGTGCGCGAGGAGGCTCGCTCGCTTTCCGCCCTTGGTGTCTTCTTCGAATGTGGTCCCGACGATCGTGCCGAGTGCGAGAATGACGAGGAACTCAAGCAGAACGTGGCTCGGCTGCGCTTTTATGAAGCGTTCGGTGCGCGACCCGTCGACCACAATGACTACACCCTTCCGCTCCAGCCCGGACAGATCGGGATGCCAATGCTGATGTTCGATGCCGCGGGTGCGGAGAAGCTTCCCTCACGTACCCAGGTGCGAGCGGTGGTTCGCATGATCCTGGAGCGAAAATACGCGTCGCTGTGCCCGCCGGATTACGTCGACAAGGTGGTGAAATCCTTCCGCGATGACCCGCTGCAGCTGCGCGCCTTCCGCTACACGAAGCCCACGGACGCGATCGCCGTGTCGGCCCCGGTCGTGGGGTCACGTTCCTTCGAACATACGATCGCACTCGTGGTCAACGAGGGACACGAGATCCACCACGTGCGAGATCGCGGCTACGTCGAATCTCCGGTGCGAATTCCCGTGATCCTGCGGGAGCTCGACAAGACGGGATATTTCCTGCGTATCGAGGCCAGGAAATTTCCGGATTCGACGATCACCGCCGTGCACGATCCGGGACTCGTCTCGTTCGTGAAGAAATGCTGCGCCGGCGTACCCGAAGGCGAGTCCGTCTATCCCTACGTCTTTCCGATCCGCAACGCCGCCCGCCCGCCGAAGGAGCTGTCGATGCGAGCCGGATATTATTGCATCGACACGTTCACACCCCTGAACCGCAATGCCTATACGGCCGCCCGAAACGCCGTCGATTGCGCGTTGACCGCGGCGCGGGAAGTCGAACGTGGCCGACGGGTGGCGTACGCGCTCGTCCGCCCGCCCGGACACCATGCGGAAAGCAAGGTATTCGGCGGCTTCTGCTATTTCAACTCGACGGCCATCGCCGCAAACGCCCTGTCCTCGGTCGGGCGCGTGGCCATCCTCGACATCGACTATCACCACGGAAACGGACAACAGGACATCTTCTACGATCGTGACGACGTCCTGACGGTCTCGATCCACGGTCACCCGAGTTTTGCGTATCCGTATTTCAGTGGCTTCGCCGAAGAAACGGGAAGTGGTCGCGGAGAGGGCTTCAATCTGAATCTGCCCCAGGTCGAGAATCTCGACGGCAAGGGGCACCGTGCGGCGGTTGCGCGCGCACTCGAGCGCATCGCCCGTTTCGATCCGACCTTTCTCGTCGTGGCCCTGGGGCTGGACCCCGCAAAGGGCGATCCGACGGGCAGCTGGTTCCTGGGTGCGTCGGATTTCGACGAGAATGGCCGCCTGATTGGCGCGCTGGGTCGACCCACCCTGATCGTCCAGGAGGGCGGCTATCGAACCCGCACCCTGGGCGTGAACGCCGCACATTTCTTCAAGGGTCTGATGCGATCCGTCGAGAATCGCAAGCAGCCCGACAAGCCGCGTGCCGTGGGGTCGGGATCGTGAGCGCTGGGGTCGACGCCGAGGCCGCCCCGTCGGGACCCGGCGATGTCGTCTGGCGGGAGCGGGCGATTCCGAGGGACGTGCAGGATGTGCGCGACCTCGTCGAACTCGTCGGTGTCTTCTCGGAGCCCGAAATCGCGATCGCCGCGGAACTCGTCATGGAAACCCTGCAGCGTGGCGCAGCAGCCGGATACGAGTTCGTCTTCGCCGAGCGTGCCGACCGGCTTGCCGGCTATGCCTGCTTCGGTCCGATCCCGGCCACCGCCGACAGCTACGATCTGTATTGGATCGCCGTACACCCCGACGAGCGCGGGCGCGGCCTCGGAGTCGCCTTGATGGCGAGAAGCGAGCAACGCATCGCCGCCGCGGGTGGCCGTCGCATCTTCATCGACACCTCCTCGCGGAGCGGCTACGCGTCCGCCCATCGACTCTACGCGACTTCGGGATTCCGTGAGGCAGCACGTCTCGACGGCTTCTATGGCCCGAACGATGCCAAGCTCATCTTTGCAAAGACGCTCGCGGCGGCGAAGTTCGCGGCCGCGACCGATCGGGACGGCTGAAGGCGTGCGCGTCGCCGTGGACGCGTCACGAGCGACTTCTTCCCGTCTTCGCCTCGGCCTGCTCTTCGGGTTCTTCTATTTCGTTCAGGGAATCGGAGAGCCCTCGGCCGGACTCCTCGCACAACCTCTCCGCGCGATCCTGAAGGGACGCGGCGAGGGAGCCGCCGCGATCGCCGGATTCATGGCGCTGCTCGCGCTGCCCTGGTCGGTGAAGCCGGTCTACGGACTGCTCACCGATTTCGTTCCCTTCTTCGGATCGAGGCGCCGGAATTATCTCGTGATCGCGACGGCCCTGCCTGCAACGGCGCTCTTCGCCCTGGCGTTCTTCGTTCCAAGCGGGTCGGGGCTGCTGCTGGCGGCCTTGTTCATCCCGGCGGTGGGTCTCGCGTTCAGCGACGTGGTAATCGATGCGCTGATGGTCGAGGAGGGACAGCCGCGTGGGATCACGGGTTGGTTGCAATCCGTTCAATGGGCCTCGATCTACGCGGCGACGATCTTGACCGGAATCGTCGGCGGCGCGCTCACACAGTCGGGCCGTCCGGAACTCGCGTTCGCCGTGTGTGGCGTGGCCCTGTTCGCTTCGCTCGTCCTCGTGCTCTACGCGGTCCGAGAGGCCCCCCGTCCACCGGGATCCCACTCGGCCAGCGCTGCCCTCGGCGAATTGCTCGCCGCCGCGCGCCGCCCCGCGGTCGTGGCCATCGGCGCCTTCCTGATCCTGTGGTCCTTCAATCCCTTCGCGGCCAGCGTCCTCTATCTGCACGCGACCAAGGAGATCGGTCTGACCGAACAGGAATTCGGGAATGCGACTTCCGTGCTGGCCGCGGCGGCGATGATCGCGAGCATCGCCTACGGATTCTATTGTCGCCGGGTTTCCTTCAAGGCGCTCGTTCATCTTTCGATCGCCCTCGGTGTCGTCGCGACGCTCAGCTATCTCTTCTATGCGGGGCCAATGTCGGCCTATGCCGTGAGCGCCGCCGTCGGCTTGACGTACATGACCGCAACCCTGGTTCAGCTCGATCTCGCCGCGCGCAGCTGTCCGCCGCGCGTCGCCGGGACGACGTTTGCGCTCTTGATGTCGTTCACGAATTTCTCCGCCGCGGCGTCAGCGGCGCTCGGGGGGGTGGTCTACGACGCGATCAGCGAATCGTTCGGGGTCGAAGCGGCATTTCGCGGATTGGTTTGTCTGGGCGCTCTCTTTACGTCGGCGTGTTGGCTGTTGGTTCCGCAGCTGCGCAAACAGGAAGGCGTACTGGCGATCTCCGTCGCGGAGGAATGAGTTTCCTTCGCGTTCCAGGATCGGCGCGAGCAGCGTGACGATGCACGCTGCCGGTCGATGCTAGGCGGGCCAATAGACGCTGTCGAGATACGCGGCATACGCGACGAGCATGACACTTCCCGCGGCACGCGACAGCGTCGCATCGCGTAGAACCAGGAAGGTGAGGGCGACGGTGGCCGCCAGCATCACCCAGAAATCGTAGGCGAGCAGTCCCGGGAGAAGGAAGAATGAGCCCCGTTTTCAGCACCACCGATACTAGGCATTCTGACTACTCGACCCTGGATCGGAGACCAGCCGGCCGTTTTGGGCTTTGTCAAAGACGATCGCGCGCTTCTCACTTGTCGGGCTGGACGTCGCGATCAAGTCGACAGGCGCGTCTACAGCTCACAGGCCTTCAAGGCAGTGACCCCGTTCATCATGTTTACACGCCGTAGAACATGATCAGACCAATACTGCCGTGGCGAAGCTGAGCGTCAAGAAAAACCCCATCACATCCGTCAATGTGGTCAGGATCGGGCCGGATGCCAGGGCCGGATCCCATCCAAAGCGCTTGATCAAGAGCGGAACCGTCCCCCCGATCGAGACAGCAAAGAGTGTGTTGATCGCGAGCGCAACTCCGACCACGCCACCCAGGATCGGATCTCCCTTCCAGACGACCGCGACCCCGGCCAGCAGTGCACCCAGCGCCAAACCGTTCAAGATGCCCACCAGGGCCTCTTTCCCGAGCACGTAGAGCAGTTCCCCCGGTCGGACGACGCCGAGCGACAGCTCCCGAAGGCTGACGGCCACTGCCTGATTGCCGGAACAACCGCTCATGTCCGAGATGATGGGAAGGAAGACCGCCAGCGCGATCGCGCCGCGAATCGTCTCCTCGTACATTGCGATGACACTCGCAGCCATCAGGTTCAACACGATATTGATCGACAGCCATGCTAGGCGACGTCGAGATCGCTCGATCGAGGGCATCGAGCGAAGCTCCTCGCCACTCGCGATACCGAGCGACTTCATGTGGTCCGACTCGGCGACATCGATCGTCGCATCGTCCACTGCCGCGCGCTCGACGACGCCGACGAGAACGCCTGAATCGTCGACCACCGGCGCACCGAGAAATCCCTTCTCCTCGAAGACAGCGTAGACTTCGTCAAGCGAATCATGGACGCGAAGGCAGACGGGCTCCCGAATGATCACGTTCCCGACGTCGGCTGTCGGCGGGGCAAAGAGAAGAGAACGAAGCGGCACCACCCCCTCTAGTCGACCATCTCGATCGACCGTGTACAGGTATTGGATCGAGTAGTGAGAGAACCGATCCGCGGATCGACGGATCTCCTCAATCGCCGACGCCACCGTTTGCCGACTGCGAATCGACAAGAACTCCGTATGCATGAGTCCGCCGGCGGTATCCGCGCCATACTCGAGTAGCGTTCGGGCCTCGTCGGCCGTCGCGGTTTCGGCGACGTCGAGGATTGCCTCCCGCTCTTTCTTCTCGACCTCGGCGAGGACATCGACGCGTCCGTCGCTCGACATCTCTTCGAGGATCTCGGCGGCCGCAAGCGGCGCCACCTCTTCGATCGCATCCGCCGCCTGGCTAAGCGGAAGGCATTCGATCAGCTCAGCGCCGCTTTCGGCGTCGAGCAGATCCAGCAAACGAGCCAGTTCCGCGCTGGAAAGGCGCGAAGTGATGTGCGTCCGGTCGCTCTCCGACCATGCGGCGAAGAGTGCGCGAACTCCCTCCTCGTCCCCCGAAGCGAGACATTCATCGAACGGAACGAGCGGGGTTTCGTTCGTCATTTCCTTGCTCCTTACTTCCTTCGAACGGCTCGAGACATCGAAGCCTCGGAGGGTCCGACGAGGCTGAGTATCAGATCATTGATCCGTTCGCATCGGCCTGGACGCATGAAGCTTGATTCGCCGACCCACCCGCGCAGGCTGCATCGTCAGCGACAAGGCCGTGTCTCCGAGACGGATTCGAGAGTTTCAAGCCTTGCAGAAACTTTGCGGCGTTTTCTCTTATGAGAATGACTTTCTCGTTTAACGCGGCTTGCGCTTTTCAAAGAAAACCGGATGCTCTGCGAGATCCCGTTCTGGGATCCCAAGGACTGGCATGCCGTAGCGATGTCGATCACCCCGAACAACACCCGGGCCAAGGATTTTGATCTCGAAATCCTCCGCCAGCCGGACGACGCGACTTGCGGTCCGACCTGCCTCCACGCGGTCTATCGGTATTTTGGTGACGGCATCGAATTGCCTGACCTGATCTCGGAAATCCCGCAGCTATCTGGAGGCGGGACGCTCGCGGTCACTCTCGGCAACCACGCACTTCGCCGCGGGTACCGAGCCCATATCGTCAGCTACAACCTAACGGTCTTCGATCCCAGCTGGTTCGAAGACGAGCGCCCCGATCTGAGCGAGCGCCTGCGGGCTCAGGTCCTTGCCAAGGACGATCCAAAACTCGCGGAGGCGACCGATTCGTATCTCGACTTCATCCAACTCGGCGGCAAGCTGAGCATGGAGGATCTGACTCCCGCTCTTTTGCGGTGTTGGCTGGAGCAGGGTCGTCCGATCCTGACTGGGCTTTCCGCAACATTTCTATATCGAAGTTCGCGAGAGACGGGCGAGGGGACGTTGCGCGATGACGATATCCGGGGCGTACCACAGGGACATTTCGTGGTTCTGTGCGGCTGGGATGCGGAGCGTCGCGCGGTTCTCGTGGCCGACCCGCTCGAGGACAACCCAGTCTTTCAGAAGCAGGTCTACTGGCTTCCTGTCGAGCGCGTGATCACCGCCGTTCTATTGGGCGTGCTGACCTACGACGCCAATCTGCTGATCCTCGACCCGCCGGACCAACCCGCTTGAAGGCCATCATCGTCGTCGAAAACCCCAGTCGCTGGCCCCTTCAGTTGGTGGGCGCCGAGTTGGTTTCGGCACGAGACTACCTGGTTGGCGAGACATGGCCCGGCAGAAGACAGCTTCGCGTGTACAACCTCTGCCGAACGTACAGCTATCAAACAGCCGGCTATTACGTCTCGCTGCTCGCGGCCGCGCGAGGGCATCGCGCATTTCCGACCGTCGAGACTCTGCAGGATGTGAGACTCAAGTCGGTGATCCGGCTCGTTTCGGAGCAGCTCGAGGAACGGATCCAGCGATCGTTGCTGCCGCTCAAGAGTCCCCGATTCGAACTCTCGATCTACTTTGGCCGAAACCTCGCCAAACGCTATGACGCCCTGGCACGTGCGATCTACGACCAGTTTCCAATGCCCCTGCTACGTGCGAGTTTCGAAAAACGCGGCAAGGTCT